>JAMDEF010000135.1:0-20616 GCA_023488305.1 Gammaproteobacteria bacterium
GACGCTCTTCCGATCTAGTGCTCACCTTCTTTGTATTTTGCTGAATCCGCTGACACAGAAAATGGCACCAGCAAAACTGCTGTGGTCAGTAACAAAGCACGGAGTGATCTTGTCATTTAAATATCCTTAAATTTTATAATTACAAACTGCCGTATGAATGAAGTCCGGACAGAAACATATTGACACCTAAAAAGGCAAATAAGGTCACGAACAATCCGACAATTGCCCACCAGGCCATCGGCACACCATTCCAGCCTTTTGTCATACGCATATGCAACCAAGCAGCGTAGTTTAACCAAACAATCAACGCCCAAGTTTCTTTGGGATCCCACGACCAGTAGCCACCCCAAGCTTCAGCTGCCCATAAAGCGCCAAGTATGGTTGCCACAGTGAAAAAAGCAAAGCCCAAGGCAATGCTTTTATACATTAAATCATCCATCATAGTCAGCGGAGGCATCGCTTTGACTAAACCGCTGTCGGGATCTTTATTAGCACGCCAACTAACCAGCAAATAAGCGATACCGATCATGGCAGCCATAGCAAACGCACCGTAACCGATAAAGTTTGCCGGTACATGAATTTTCATCCAATAACTCTGCAGTGCAGGAACCAATGGCTGAATTTCATGCGCATTGCGTTCAAAGGCGTACCAGAGTTGGAAAATAACGGCAGCGGAAATGACCAATAAAACAAAACCACCCAAACTACGGACTTGATAGCGACGTTCGTAAAATAAATAAATCAGTGCAGTTACAACCGCAAACAGAATAAAGACTTCATACAGGTTGCTGACCGGAATATAACCAATATCAGCACCCATCATATGGGTCTCACGCCAACGTACCATCAGACCGGTCATACCAAATGTTGTTGCTATCCAGGTAAAGGCACTACCAACTTGTTCGGTATAACTGGAACGGAAAATCAATCCGCCAAAATAGGTGAAGGTTGCGGCAATGAAAAACACACTCATCCACATGATTGCAGATTGACTGGCCAGCATGTATTTGAGAATGCCATTGGTTTCAGCGGCACCCAGATCGCTTCCATACAGTTGCAAAGCAATTAAACTTAATATCGCAACAGCAATTGAGTGTCCTCTAAAACCGGGCCATTTATTACCCACCATTGCCATACTGATAGCGGTAAAAATTAGAATGGAAACTTCATAAACATCCAGCACTTCTTGGTAAACCGTCAAAATACCTATGGTTGCCAGTAATAAAAGGCCGTACCACCACCAGGTATGTGTCGCTGGTTTTGTCATTATTTCAGTATTTGTTGTCATTGGTTTCTCATACTCTTTATCGCGCTTTCATTTATGAACTTGGCTACAGGTTGGAGTTCCCCGTTTTAGCTGCCAACTGTGTTTGTTGTTCGTTGAAAAATGTATCAAATTCTCGTGCGTTACGATTGGTTGAACCTGCCAGAATAATGTTGGTTTGACCGTTCTCCTGTTCAAGCCATGCCCAAAATCGTCTTTGAGGAAGGTAGAACAATAAGAAAATACCAATAACTAACAAAGCGCAGCCGAAATACACCACATTTTTGCCAGGTGCTTTGGCAATTTGCAGGCCCGTTGATTGAATATGTTCAAAATCGGTCAAATGTAAAAATACCGGCGAGCCATAACGTGACAAGGTGCCGATGGTATCAACCGTATCCTGTAAAAACAGTAATTGTTCATTGCCGACTGTTTCAGCATCAATACCGTCCATAGTGAAATAAATCCGTGCCAGCATTTCTCGTAACATACCTAAATAAGCTGGCGCCAAATTATCACGTTCTGCATCTGGAAGATTATTGTCAATAAAGTCCCTGACCTCATCAAAACCACCACGCACAAACATTTTAATAAGGGTTTCCAGAGTTTGTTGCAAACTCTCTTCCAGCGCTTCGTCTCGTTCCGGCAACATAGCCAGCGCCTCAATCATCATCGAATTTGCAATACTCGATACTAATTGCTGATCGCGTAGCAGAGCTGAATATTGCAGGAAACGATTCAGGCTGCCATCTTCATCAACAGGTAAATAGAGATAAGCAAAAGACTCGGACGGAGTATTGCGTACCCCACTTAAAAAATACTCGCGACCATCACGTTCGACAGGAAACATATAGTTTTCATATTCCCTGGCTTCGCCGGTTTGAGTACGCAATTTGAACGTAAAGTTCGGGCCAAAATCACGAACGTTTCGCGAATCATCTTCCGTGGGGTCCGGGTTGATATTGAATGGGCGGAAATCAATCATTTCCAGCTGCATGCTTTCTTCACCCCACAGCATTTGCCGGTTTTCAAATACTTTGGTCTGGATGGACACGGGTTCGGTTCCAGCTCGACTGTCTAATGGCCAGGCATCAAGACTTAATATTGAACCGCCATCACTGAAACTTGCTTGATAAATAGCATGCCCACGATAAATCAACGGATGATTTACAGCGATAGTTGCCTCCATAGGCGCATCCAACTCTTCATCGTGAATCACTAAATCAGATTCAAATGATTTCGGCTGACCATTTGGATAATGTTCAATTCGGAAATCTTTAACTTCGATACGAAACGGCAAAGCTTGCAGTAAGTAACCGTCGCGTACCGGTAAAAAAACTACTTCTGACGCCTTACCTTCCGGAATACTAACTGAACCTCTAAATCCTTGATTACCCTCTCCCAGCCGACTTTCAGCCGGAATCTCACGAATCGAAAGATCGCGGGTTTCAATTTTGATATCACCCCGCCACTCTGCAAGCTTAAGCGGCATATTGCTGTCAAATAAACCACCGACACAAATGACTACAATGGCAATGTGGGTGAATAAATAGCCGAGACGATTCATTCCGCCGCGCATGGCCGAAATTAGGATCGCATCTTCTTGTTTGACAGTTTGCCGACTGCGAAAGCCGAGATTTTTGAATTCCTGTTGCAGATTATTGGCAACAGTTTGCAGGTTATTATTTGATTGCCATTGAGAATTGTGATGCATGGCTTTTAGGGATTTTTTCTGCACATTGGTACGCAGCTGCCACATCTCTTTGGTCATAGCTGGAAAATGACGGATAACACAGACAGATGTTGAGATAACTAATAACGCCAGAATGGCGACAAACCACAAGGCACTATAAACATCATAGAGCCCCAACTTATCAAAAACATCAAACCAATAAGGTCCAAATTTAATGACGTAATCAGCATAGGGTTGATTTTGCTGCAGGACGGTACCGATAACAGAGGCGATGGCCAATGTCAGCAAGAGCGTAATAGCCAATTCCATTGAGCCGATAAATAATAATAAACGGCGAGTGAAACTCAGGCTGGATGGACCTTTTTTTGTGGCGTCAGACATGAAATTGCTCAAACACGGGCTGATTTTTTACTCCGGTGCAATATTTATCATTGCAACCGGAGCAATCTCAGCAATTAATGCAGACCGGATACATAAGCGGCAACCGCTTTGATCTCTTCTTCTGTCATTTTAGAAGCAATATCACGCATCATTCCATTAGGATCGTTATGACGTTCCCCATTAGCAAAAGCGTGTAATTGCGCTTCTGTATAGGCACGATATTGGGCAGATAGTTTCGGCCATTTCGCTGCTGGCATGCCGCTACCGTTTGGTCCATGACAAGCCATGCAGGCTGGCACACCGGACTCACTATTCCCACCACGATAAATCTGTTTGCCAAGCTCTAACAAATCTTCACTTACCGCACCTGGGGTGGTTTCTTTGCTGGCATAAAAAGCCGCTAAATCCGCCATATCTTCTTCTGATAGACCAGCGACCATCGGTGCCATAATGGCGTTTTCACGTTTACCGCTTTTGAATTCGACCAGTTGTTTGTAGAGATAGCTGGCATGTTGTCCAGCCAGTTTAGGATACATATCTGATGGGCTGTTACCATCGGCGCCATGGCAGGCCGCACATACGGCTGATTTTGCTTTTCCGGCAGAGACATCACCTGCAGCTAAACCAAGTGGTGAACTCGTTACTCCCAAACCCAGCACCACCGCTGAAATAATTTTTTTCATTGTAATTCCTAGACACTAACTTTCGGATACAAAACTTTCGGTATGCTACTCTTATTGGCACTTTTTTGCACCTGGAAAGACTGCCATGTCAGAGTTATACCGTAGCGCGCATTATACTGTCAGCGCTACACAATTGTCTCAACTGCCGGCCGACGCTGGATATGAAGTTGCTTTTGCGGGCCGCTCAAATGCAGGTAAATCCAGCGCTATCAACACTATCACTGGCATCAAAGCATTAGCACGCATCAGTAAGACACCTGGAAGAACCCAAATGATCAATTTTTTTCATCTGGATGATGAAAGAGCGCTAGTCGATCTTCCCGGTTATGGTTATGCCAAAGTCCCGGAAAAAATGAAGCTGAAATGGCAGGCAACCTTGAGCAAATATCTGGAAACGCGACAATCGCTACGCGGATTAATGTTGATGATGGATATACGTCATCCTTTAAAGAACTTTGACCTGCAAATGCTGGGCTGGGCGAAACAAGCAGAATTGCCGATCCATATTCTGCTGACCAAATCAGATAAACTGGGGCGAGGAGCTGGTGGTAACACTTTGCAACAGGTTCGCAAAGAGTTATCAGAAGCAGGTTTAGTGGCTTCGGTTCAATTATTTTCATCCTTAAATCATCAAGGTCGAGATGAAGCGATACAGGTTCTGGATGAATGGTTTGATCTTTCAACGCCAGCAAAACAATAGATTTCTCTGCGAACAAAATTTATTACAAAATTTATGCTTCAGGTGATGGCAGATGTCGTCACTCTCTGCTACCGTTAACTGCAATGGGTGAGGTCTTACCAAACCATCTTCAGTTCTATGCTGAAAGCCGTTTCCTGGCAACGCAGCCAAAGCCAGTCACCCAAACCTGTTTTTTTCCATAACGATGCCCATTCAAGGATTGCCGCTATGACGCCAAGATATACCGCGATTACCACCCCATTGCCTGAACTTTATCAGACGTCAAAACTGGGAATGAACACCCTCGCTCTAACAGAGGATTTTAAACGCTATTTCGGCATTTATCTGGGACAGGATAAAGGCTGTGCCTCAGGCCATTACTTGTATTCAGCCATGGCTCATACGCTGCGTGACCGGTTGTTTGAAAGAATGAAAAATACCAAACATACCTACGCAGAATCACAATGCAAACAAGCCTACTACCTTTCAATGGAATTTTTGATGGGCCGCGCTACTGGCAATGCCGCATTGAATTTAGGTATAGAAGAGCCATTGAAAAAAGCTCTGGTCAATTTGGGCCTTGAATATGAAGAACTTGCAGAGTTTGAACATGATGCGGGTTTAGGTAATGGTGGTCTTGGACGCTTGGCGGCTTGCTTTATCGATAGCTGTGCCACTTTACAGTTGCCGGTCACCGGATATGGGCTGCGTTATGAGTACGGCATGTTTCTACAAAAAATAGAAAATGGCCATCAACAGGAAATGCCCGATCATTGGTTACGTGATGGTAACCCTTGGGAGTTGGAACGTCCCGAGTACACTCAACGCGTCAAATTTGGTGGACATACCGAATTACGTCGCAATACCAGCGGCCAGATGGAAATCCAGTGGGTTGACACCAATGATGTGCTGGCAGTGCCGTATGACTTACCTGTTCCGGGCTATCAGAATGGTACCGTGAATCGTTTACGTCTGTGGAAAGCCGCAGCGACCGATGAGTTTAATCTGGAAGATTTTAATGCTGGCTCTTACACAGAAGCTGTGGCCGCTAAAAATGAAGCAGAAAATATCAGTATGGTGCTCTATCCAAACGATGCCAGTGAAAATGGCAAAGAATTACGTTTGCGTCAACAGTACTTTCTTGCGTCAGCCAGTTTGCAGGATATTCTCGAGTATTGGGTTTCCACCCATGGTGAAGACTTTGAAAACTTTGCTGACAAGAATGTATTTCAGCTTAACGATACACATCCGACCGTGGCTGTCGCTGAATTAATGCGCCTGCTGATGGATGAACACCAATTAGGCTGGGACAAAGCTTGGCAAATCACCACCAAAACCATGGCTTACACCAACCATACTTTACTTCCAGAAGCTCTTGAGCGCTGGCCAGCCAACTTGTTTGGTCGTTTGTTACCACGGATTTTGGAAATCATTTATGAAATAAATGCTCGCTTCCTGCGGGAAGTCGCCAATCATTGGCCTGGAGATAAAGAACGTCTGGCTCGTATGTCGATTATTGAAGAAGGCTCCCAGCAGCAAGTTCGTATGGCGCATTTAGCCATTATTGGCAGTTTCTCGGTGAATGGTGTTGCGGCCTTACATTCAGAATTATTGAAGAAAGGTTTGTTTGAAGATTTTTATCAATTGTGGCCAGAAAAATTCAATAACAAAACCAACGGTGTTACCCAACGTCGGTGGATGGCTTGGTGTAATCCTGTGCTTAGTCAGCTGATTACTGAAACTATCGGCGACAAATGGATCACCCGCCTCAGTGAATTGCAAAATCTGGCCCCACTTGCCCACGATAAAGATTTCCAAAAATCATGGCATGAAGCCAAGTTGGAAAATAAAAAACGTTTAGCTGCTTTAGTGGAAAAACACTGCGGAGTAACGTTTAATCCTGAGGCTATGTTTGATATTCAGGTGAAACGGATCCATGAATACAAACGCCAGCTACTGAATGTGCTGCATGTCATTCATTTGTATGAACAGATCAAACGTGGTCATACAGATGGATTGCCCAAACGCTGTGTATTATTTGGCGGTAAGGCAGCACCGGGCTACTTGATGGCAAAACAAATCATCAAGCTTATTAATAACGTTGCAGATGTCGTAAATAATGATCCCGATGTGAACGACTGGCTTAAAGTGGTCTTTTTTCCGAACTATCAAGTTTCTGTGATGGAAATTATCTGTCCTGCAGCCGATTTATCTGAACAAATTTCCACGGCAGGTAAAGAGGCATCGGGTACAGGCAATATGAAGTTTATGATGAATGGTGCCATTACCATTGGCACGCTGGATGGAGCTAACATCGAGATCCGTGAGGAAGTGGGTGATGATAACTTTTTCCTGTTTGGGTTATCTGAAGAAGAAGTTGCCGAAAAACGTGCTAATTATAACCCTCAAGCCATCATCGAAAATGATGCTGATTTGAAACGGGTAGTTGATTTATTAACCGGTGGTCATTTCAATCAATTTGAACCGGGTTGTTTTGACAATATTATTCATGCCTTTACCAGTCCTCACGATCCTTGGATGACCATTGCTGATTTCCGCAGTTACATTGATGCTCAGCATCTGGCTGGACAAGCGTATTTAGATAAAGAACGCTGGACTGCAATGAGCATTATTAATGCGGCACAAAGCGGTAAGTTTTCGACCGACCGTACCATGGATGAATACAATCAGGATATCTGGAAACTTGAAAAAATAGCGCCACATCCAGACAGTTAAAAGCAGGCACACCAATCCCCTTGGCTATAAACATCATAACGTTTAGCCAGGGGGTATTTTTTACGGTGGTTTCAGGTGGGTAAAGTCCGTATAATTCGCGCTGTCAGTAACAATACAAAGCGCCTGTAGCTCAGTTGGATAGAGTATCGGTTTCCGAAACCGAGGGTCACAGGTTCAATTCCTGTCAGGCGCACCATTTTCTGTATTTGAAAAATTCAATAGAGCAACTTCTGTTTTTAACAAAAGTTCATTTTGATTTAACTGGATTCCGAGCTTGTTTGCAGTGGGGTTTCTAGCTCCCCATATTGTTCAAGTTTGTTATAAAGCGTTTTAACCGTTATGCCAAGTTGCTTGGCAGCTTGTGTTTTATTTTGCTGACAGGCGTTCAAAGTCGAGATAATCAAGCTTTTTTCAGCTTCTTTAATTGATGTGCCCGGACCAATACTGTTTTCACTGGTGGTCTGGATATTGGAAAAGTCGGGAAGGTCAGCAACGGTAATCACATTTTCAGCCAGGATATGCGCTCGTTCTACACAATGTTTTAGCTCCCTGACATTGCCCGGCCAATTGTACTGTGCAAAAATTTCCAATACCTCATCTGCAAATACTTTTCCGGTATTTGTCGCTTCATTTCGATAGGCAAGAAAATGTTTAGCCAACTCAATAACGTCATTATCACGATGTCGCAACGGCGGAATTTTGATTGGGAAATGTGCCAAGCGGAAATACAGATCCTCGCGTAGAAATCCGGATTCAATGGCTTCTTCTGGTTCGCGGTTCGTTGCCGCAATTACCCTTACCTGAGATTGGCGTACTACATCACTACCAACTCGTCTGAACTCCCCGCTTTCCAGCACGCGGAGCAATTTACTTTGTAAGGCCAATGGCATTTCGGTAATTTCATCTAACAATAAAGTACCTTTGCCACCTTGTTCAAAGAAACCGATATGTTGATTTACAGCACCGGTGAATGAACCTTTTTCATGCCCAAACAGTTCGCTTTCCACTAAATCGGCAGCCAAAGCAGCACAGTTAACTGAAACCATGGGCTCATTAGCCCGTTCACTTTGTTCATGGATAGTTCTGGCAGCGACTTCTTTACCGCAACCACTTTCACCAATGAGAAAGACATTGGCGTCGGTCTGACTAACCCGGCGAATTAAGCGATAAAGCTTATGCATAACTGCAGAGGAGCCTAATAAAGAACCATATTGATCAAGGGTGGAGGAGAGTGTGGCGGTGTGTCGGTTTTTCTTAAGCTGTTTGAATTCTTCAGCAAATTCGGAGGCAATGTCAAACAGCGGAGTAAAGTCTCTCATCTGTCGAAAATGATAAGCAACCCCCTGTGTCATCATCATATCCAACCATTTATTTGGAAGACCATCACTCAATAAAATCCAATCAGCCGTACTTTGCAAAGGATGTGTTTCGAATAATTTATAGTCCGTCTCAGTAGCTTGCTGAGGCGCAAAAATAACTAAATCTGCTTGATAACTATGCTCCGTCAGGTCGGCTACCTGAATAAGACTAAAGTCGCATGCAGAGAGTAAATTACTCAATGTGGCTGACAGAGTGTCATCCTTCGTGATTAACAATAATTTTGGCATAAGACTCGTTATCAATTTAATAATTAATTTTGAGTCTAACACTAGCTATCTACTGTTTTCTTAACATAGATAAAGAGGTTGGAAATAAATCTCCAACCTCTTTTCTTAGAGAACAAATCTAATATTTTCAGCCTACTCGGCGCTGCAATGGCCGTTCACTTTTCAATCGCTTTAAACGATCCTGACTCAATTGGATATTTGCCAAATGACCTGCCAGATAAGAAGAAATTCGACGATCATTCATTCTTCTTACATAGATTTTAAGAATCTCTAATGACCGCATTTCCATTGCTTCCAAATCCGCGAGACAATCTTTATCAATGATTTCACTACACGTTCCATGTGCAAGCTTATATATCGCTCGCATTGTTAACGCTAGCTCGGTGGTGCTGGGCTCTGAGCTCTTTAAGCCAGAAAACCGCATGTTTATATCATTAACAATCTCGGCTCGTACTAAAGCCATTTCACGAAACAACATTCTTAATTCACTACTGACCGCCTTCCTGGCGGTCATATTGTAGAAACTGTATCCATCTGCACAGATACTTTTCAACTCCTGAATAAGCTGTTGTTCTCTGTTATTAATCATGAGAATGGCAATCAGTTTGTAACGACAAGTTCATCTCTGACATCCACTACCTTGTCATAACCTTTGGCCATTTCAACGGCAAGGTCTTTCTCGGTAGCATTTTTTACTTTGCCTTTTAATGTGACAACGCCATTATCCGTTGAAACATTAATCTCTGAAGCCTCAAGTTCATCATGTGCTGCAAGCTCCATTTTGAGACCTGCAGTCACCGTCATATCGTGCCAAGCACGACTGAAAGATTTATTGTCTCTATCTGCTGCCTCATCAGTTTGATAGTTTGCATCAACAGTAAGATTATTTTTTACCTCTGTAATGCCATCAATATTCTGAGCAATTTCACCAGCCAGATCTTTCTGAGTTTGGTTTTTAACCTGTCCGCTTAATACCGCTACGCCATTATTGATATCAGTATCAATTTTAAAATTATTTAATTGGGTGTTAAGTAATAATGCGGTTTCCAATTTGCCATCTAACCAGGCATCTTTCGCTTCGCCTTGCCATGCGTTATTGGCCATAACTGGCGTAGTCATTAACGTGGTGACGGTTAATACCGCTAAAGCATTCTTTTTAAAATTCATTATCTATCTCCTAGTTAATATGTCACGGAGTTAACGTTGCTATAACCATGCCAACCAACAAAACAATTAACAATCAATATCTTAGTGGCAGAACAAACATCCAAAGACCATTTATCATGTAGAAATTACAAACTTTATTAGGAAAAATTTCATGTTTGAGAAGGATTAAGCAGAATGAAAAAGGCGCCTTTTCGGCGCCTTAGATATAAGCGTTATCAAAAAAGGATAATTTGATTGAACGCTTTGAAATGCCTTATTTTGTAAGAGCATCAATTTCTTTTTCGGCTTGATCTTTTGCCAAACCATAACGCTCTTGTAATAAGCCGGCCAATTGCTGAGCATTACCTTTGGTTTGCTCAACTTCATCATCCGTCAAATCACCCCAGCTTTCTCTCAATTTACCTTTAAACTGAGTCCATTTACCTGATGCAATATCTTTATTCATAATTTTATCCTCATGTTTTGAAATATCTAGCAGTACCCTACTTAGAGGTAAACTCCTGATTAAGATAATCCCCTTTGATGAAATGATTCACACAAAGAGATAACCCCACCAATATGATTCAGGAATCATGCCAGCAACTTAACCATTTGATTTAGCTACTGTTTAAAGATAAAAACAGAAAATAAATCTCAAATCATCAGTAGAAATAACATAGCTAGGTGTAATTTTTTCAAATATTCAGGTGGGAGATTACTGAGTAAGTACTTCATAGAGGATAACTTAAGCACGAATAAAAACTAATAACGGGTATTAGGCAATAAAGTCCATTATCAGCAAACACAAAAAAGGCCCAATTAAGGGCCTTTTCTGTAACAACTTAAAAGATGCTGTTATTTGGTGTTAACAATAAAGTCTACACGACGGTTTAATGCACGACCGGCGTCAGTATCATTGTTAGCAATTGGTGAAGTTTCACCCATACCAACTGGGATCAAGTTATTACCATTTACACCTTTAGATACCAGGTATTCAACAACTGATTCAGCACGACGTTGTGAAAGATTTTGATTGTACTCTTCAGTACCAATGCTATCAGTATGACCTTCAACACGTACTTCAACTACTTCATCAGTGTTCAGTAACGCTGAAACAGCATCATCTAAAATATTTCTAGCTTCTGAAGTCAGGCTAGCTTTATCAAATTCAAAGTTTACGCCTGTTAGTGAAAGAATAGTTTGACCAGCAATCGGGCAACCATCTTCGTCAACGATTACACCTTGTGGAGTGTTAGGGCAAAGATCTCTGTAATCCGGCACGCCATCTTTATCAGAATCAAGTGGGCAACCTACTTCGTCAACAGTTACGCCAGCTGGAGTGTTTGCACACATATCAATGCCGTCAACAACGCCATCGCCATCTGAATCCATCGCACAACCTTGAGCATCAAGCAACGCACCTGGAACAGGTTCATGCTCACAAATCACTTTTTCTTTTGCTGCTGCGACTGTTTCTGCTTTAGCTTCGTCGCTTGGGCAAAGTAATAATGCCAACGCTGCACCGACTGCTGCACCACCAACTGCACCAGAACCACCACTTGATACTGCACCAACAGCGGCGCCGGTTACTGCACCACCAAGAGCGGAACATAAAGTGTAATTGTCGTACGCACGCTGATTTGGGCCTGCACAACCAGCCAGCAAACCAATCGTCAGCAATGCTGCGGTTAATTTTACTGAAATATTCATAGTTATAATTCCTTTAGATTTATTGCTTAGTATTGTTAATCGCTTGTCGATGACTAGGCTGACACCTTTGAACACACTGTGTCTCCATACTCAGGCATCATAATATTACGATTTACATTTGAAGTGTAACATATTAAAAAAAAGACATATTTACCTTTTTTTAAAACCCCTGAAAATCTAAAAACGTGTACCCATTGTTTCAGTTTCCATTTCAAGGGATAAAGCTTGGGCACCAGCTTCAACTGGGAGTTCACCAGTTTCAGAACCTAATTTTATCATCAGTCTGACTTCATTACTTGAGTCTGCATTTCGCAATGCATCTTCGTATGAAATCTCGCCCGCTTTGTACAGATCATACAATGACTGGTCAAAAGTTTGCATTCCCAATTCACGAGATCGTTTCATCACATCCTTGATTTCGGCCACTTTGCCCTTTTCAATCAGATCGCCAACCAATGGGGTATTCAGTAGTACTTCAACCGCCACAGCCCGTCCTGTTCCGTCTTTTTTGGGAATCAGCCGTTGTGCAACAACCGCTTTTAGATTGAGAGACAAATCCAAAAATAATTGCTGATGCCGGTCTTCTGGGAAAAAGTTGATCACCCGTTCCATTGCCTGATTGGCATTATTTGCATGCAAAGTTGAAAGGCACAAATGACCAGTTTCAGCAAAAGAAATACCGTAATCCATGGTATCGCGACTACGGATTTCACCAATCATGATGACATCAGGTGCTTGTCTTAACGAGTTCTTTAACGCAATTTCATACGAGTCAGTATCAACACCGACTTCACGTTGTGTGACTACGCAACCGGCGTGCTTGTGATCAAATTCAATAGGATCTTCGATAGTTAATATATGGCCTGTACTATTCTGATTGCGATAACCAATCATTGCCGCCAATGTTGTTGATTTACCACTACCGGTGGCGCCAACAAACATCACCAGTCCGCGTTTAGTCATGGCAAGCTCTTTGATGATCTCGGGAACATGTAATTCTTCAATAGTCGGTATATCGCCTTTGACCAATCGCAGTACCATGGCAATTCGACTACGTTGATAAAGCGCACTTACCCGGAAGCGCCCTGCTCCTTTAGTATCTATGGCGTAATTACACTCCTTATCACGCTCAAAAGTACGTTTCTGCTCATCGTTCATGGTGCTTAATACCAATTCACGCGCCGTTTCTTCGGATAAGGGCTCTTGAGACAGTGTGGCCATTCGACCGTTTACTTTTAATGTTGGCGGACGACCGGAGGTGATAAAAATATCAGAGGCCTCGTGTTTCACCGCCGCTTTAAGAATTGTGACAATTTCCATCATGTTCTCCTAACGGAACAAATCTTTATTCACGGCACGTGGTAAGGCTTCATGCTTGGTGATTTGTTGCCGGCGTATCAAATCCTGTAAACATTGATCCAATGTCTGCATACCCAACGCCCCTCCGGTTTGAATCGAAGAATACATCTGTGGAACCTTGTCTTCACGAATCAAATTGCGGATAGCCGGGGTGCCGATCATGATTTCATGTGCAGCGATCCGGCCGCCGCCCACTTTTTTCAATAAGGTTTGGGAAATAACAGCGCGTAACGATTCTGACAACATAGAACGTACCATGTCTTTTTCAGCAGCAGGAAACACGTCGATAATCCGATCAATGGTTTTTGCCGCTGAAGAAGTATGAAGGGTGCCAAACACCAAATGACCGGTTTCTGCGGCGGTGAGCGCCAAGCGGATGGTTTCCAGATCACGTAACTCACCCACAAGAATAATATCTGGATCTTCCCGCAATGCGCTGCGCAAAGCTTCACTGAAACCATGGGTGTCGCGATGTACTTCGCGCTGATTAATCAGACATTTTTTACTGCGGTGGACAAATTCAATCGGATCTTCAATAGTCAGGATATGTTCATTATCTTTTTCATTTCGATAATTGATCATTGCCGCTAATGTTGTCGACTTACCGGAACCGGTAGGGCCGGTCACCAGAACAATGCCTCGATTATTATCCGAAATCTGTTTGAAAATCTCCGGTGCACCTAATTCTTCCAGCGTCAAAACAGTCGAGGGAATGGTCCGGAAAACCGCAGCAGCGCCACGATTCTGATTGAATACATTAACCCGGAAACGCGCCAGATTGGGGATTTCAAACGAAAAGTCAGCCTCCAAAAACTCTTCAAAATCCTTACGCTGACGATCATTCATAATGTCATAGACCATGGCGTGGACTTCTTTATGGTCCATCGCTGGCAAATTGATGCGTTTAATATCCCCATCAACACGGATCATCGGCGGTTCACCAGCGGAAATGTGCAAATCCGACGCATTGTTTTTTGCACTAAAGGTCAGCAATTCAGTAATATCCATGCACATTCCTTATTCAATAACGACAGCTACCTGTCCCTGACAACATAGCGAATACCGCTAAAGGTAGCGTGCTCCTGACTGGCTTGCAACATGACAAATTCAAAAACACGCCTGCAATCTGTGATGAACTTCATCAAATTGGCAGAACAACGAGCCAACCGTCCTGAAGGATCCGTTAAATTACTAGCGGTCAGTAAAACCTGGCCAGCTTCTCGACTTCGGGAATTAGCTGAAGCAGGCCAATCCCGCTTTGGTGAAAACTATTTGCAGGAAGCCTTGGAAAAAATCGTTGCGTTAGAAGATTTACCACTGGAGTGGCATTTTATTGGGCCAGTACAATCTAACAAAACACGGGAAATCGCCGCACATTTTGATTGGGTGGAAAGTGTTGATCGATTGAAAATTGCCCAGCGCTTATCTTCTCAGCGACCAGCGCAAAAGCCAGCACTGAATATTTGCCTGCAAGTGAATATCGATAATGAATCTAGCAAGGCAGGTGTAACACCCGATGACTTAATGGAACTCGCCGCAGCCGTCAGTCAATTGGATAATATTTGTTTGCGAGGTTTAATGGTCATTCCGGCTATTGCAGAAACTGAAGAACAAGAACTGGATGCTTTTGGGCGAGCGCAACAGTTGTTTTTCCAACTAAAATCAGCACATCCGGATGTTGATACCTTATCAATGGGCATGTCCGCAGATATGCAGGCAGCCATTATTCAAGGCAGTACCATGGTCAGGATTGGCACCGCCTTGTTTGGCGACAGACATACACCCAATAAATAATAACCAGTACACTACACCGCTAACAGCATATCCCAATGGAGAAAGCCTAAATGATACCTTGTAAGCTCGCCTTTATCGGCGGTGGAAATATGGCCCGGAGTTTAATTGGCGGCTTAATTGCCAATGGAATGTCTGCTGAAAACATCCATGTTGCTGATATGCAAGTTGCAACACTCGAAACTCTGACGAATCGTTATCCGGTAACAACCTTTAACAGCAATCAACAAGCGATTGAAGGTGTTGATGTGGTTATTCTTGCTGTCAAACCGCAGCAACTGCAGGATGTGGTACGAGAATTAAGCGCTGATTGGCAAGCACATCAACTGATGATTTCAATCGCTGCCGGGATTCGTATCGAAGACATCAATCGCTGGTTGGGTAAGAGTCAATCGTCGATTGTCCGTGCTATGCCAAATACTCCCGCGTTGGTAGAAGCGGGCGCAACGGCTTTATTTGCCAATGAACATGTCACGCATCAGCAACATGAATTGGCTGAATCCATTCTGCGTGCCTGTGGTTTGGCTATCTGGTTGCAAGATGAAAAACATATGGATGCGGTAACAGCTTTATCAGGCAGTGGTCCGGCCTATTTCTTTCTGGTAATGGAAGCCATGGAAAAAGCCGCCATCGAGCTTGGCTTGCCACAAGAAACGGCGCGATTATTATGTTTGGAAACAGCATTCGGTGCCGCTAAAATGGCGCTGGAAAGTGGTGAATCTGCAAGCACCTTGAGAAAACAGGTGACATCTCCAGGCGGCACCACCGAAAGAGCCATTCATGAACTGGAAGATGGTGGTTTACACGGCTTATTTGAAAATGCATTAGTTGCGGCAGCATTACGGGCACGTGAGCTGGCCAATGAATTGGGACAAGATCATCATGCCTAACAGTTATTTTTCCAATCCATTGATGTTTCTGATCGAAACCTTATTTCAACTTTATATGTATATCGTTGCAGTGCGTTTGCTGTTGCCACTTATCAGAACGCCGTTCACTCATCCGTTAATACAAACCATTATTCGTATTACCGAACCGTTATGTGCGCCATTGCGAAGCTTCATGCCACGCTCACGAAAATTTGATTCGGCTGTGTTTTTGCTGTTAATTCTGGTCACTCTGGTCAAACTGACTTTACTGTTAAGTCTGGCAGGTGCCTGGCCAGCAATAAGTGGATTGGTATTATTGACTGCCGCTGAATTATTTTCCTTGTTTATCAGCTTGTTTACCGTGACCATTATTATTGAAGTTCTACTCAGCTGGCTGGCACCACAAGGTTATAATCCGGTGGCCAGTTTGATTCAGGCAATCAATGCTCCTTTACTTGAACCAGTACGCCGTAGAATGCCATTACTGGGTGGTATTGATTTATCGCCGCTAGTGGTCATATTAGGTCTTCAGGTTTTGTCGATGCTGGTGATGCCGTTACTACTCGGCCCCGTGTATCCACAGTATTAATTTTGTTATAGGACACAGCACATTATGTCGGACTCCCTACCAGCTGACTCGGTCGGATTGGTAATACCTTCTCATTTGCATGTTGAGACGCCTTTGGATCTGGAATGTGGTCGCACGCTGCCACAGTTTGATTTAATTTATGAAACCTATGGTCAGTTAAACACCGATAAAAGCAATGCCGTATTGATTTGTCATGCGTTGTCGGGGGATCACCATGCTGCCGGGTTTAATTCTCTGGAAGAACGCAAACCTGGCTGGTGGGACAGCGCGATTGGTCCTGGTAAAGCTATCGATACCAATCATTTTTTTGTGGTTTGTCCTAATAATCTGGGTGGCTGTAAAGGCTCATCTGGCCCAAATACCATTAATCCTGAAACAGGCAAATTATATGGACCTGATTTTCCGATTGTGACAGTAACTGACTGGGTTAAAAGCCAGGCGATCCTCGCGGATTCATTAGGTATTCAGAAATGGGCTGCCGTTGTTGGCGGTAGTCTGGGTGGGATGCAGGCTTTGCATTGGGCTATATCGTTACCTGAACGCGTTGCTCATGTTCTGGTTATTGCTGCAGCACCCAAATTATCAGCACAGAATATTGCTTTTAATGAAGTTGCCCGCACCGCCATTAAATCTGATCCGGAATTTCACCAAGGTCGTTATCAGGAATTCAATACCGTGCCTCGGCAAGGATTAGGCCTAGCCCGAATGTTGGGACATATCACCTATCTTTCTGATGAAGCGATGGGAGAAAAATTTGGCCGCGAACTGCGTAGCGGCAAAATTCAATACGGTTACGATGTTGAATTCCAAATCGAAAGTTATTTGCGTTATCAGAGCATCAGCTTTGTCGAACGCTTTGATGCCAATACCTATTTATTGATGACTAAGGCCTTGGATTATTTTGATCCGGCCAAGGAATTTAATGACGATCTGACCCAAGCCGTCAAAGCAATTCAGGCTAAATCGTTAATCATTTCATTTACCAGTGACTGGCGTTTTTCACCGTTACGCTCTTTGGAAATCGTCAATGCCCTGCTCAGTGCTGGCAAGTCTGTCAGTTATGCCGAGATTGAGGCGACTCAAGGCCATGATGCTTTTCTAATGCCCATCCCCCGCTATATGGAAATCTTTGCCAGCTATATGCAGCAAGTCGCAAAAGAGGTGAATGGCTGATGACCTTACGTGTTGATTTACAAATAATCAGTGATTGGATCCCCGATAACGCCCATGTTCTGGATCTGGGCTGTGGAAATGGTGCTTTGTTAAAGCATCTTCAGCAACGCAACGTTACCGGCTACGGGCTGGAAATTGATAACAGCAAATTTACCGAGTGCATCCATAGCGGCGTCAATGTAATTCAAGCCGATCTGGATGTTGGCCTCGGCCAATTTGCCGATCAAAGTTTTGATTTTGTCATCCTGTCACAAACTCTACAGGCGGTTAAAAGACCCGACTTTCTACTGCGTGAAATCATGCGGGTTGGCAAGCAAGGCATTATCGGTTTTCCGAATTTTGGGCATTGGCAATGCCGTGTTCAACTCGGCTTGGGTGGCAAAATGCCAGTATCTAAGAACTTGCCCAATGCCTGGTTCGATACACCAAACATCCATCTTTGTACTTTGAAAGATTTTGAGAAAATTTGTGACCAATACGGTTTTAGTGTGGTCAACCGCAGCGTGGTCAATCATGAACATAAAGATACTCTCGGTATTCGTTTATTGCCCAATTTGTTCGGTCAGATTGCGGTGTATTTAATTCATAACGGAAAATCATGAAAGATTATCAACACGACTTTATTGAATTTGCCCTGCAAACCGGTGTTTTGCGTTTTGGTGAATTCACCCTCAAATCGGGACGGATTAGCCCATATTTTTTTAATAGCGGTTTGTTTAACAGTGGTGCATCACTAGCACGCCTAGGCCGTTTTTATGCTCAGGCGATTAGTGAATCCAGTCTCGACTATGACGTATTGTTTGGCCCGGCATACAAGGGCATTCCGTTAGCATCAACAACCGTTGTTGCTCTGGCCGATCAACATAATCGGGATGTGCCCTATGTGTTTAACCGCAAAGAGAAAAAAGATCATGGTGAGGGCGGACAATTAGTTGGGGCTGAACTGCAAGGTAAGGTGTTGATTATTGATGATGTCATTTCCGCCGGCACTTCAGTAGGAGAGTCGGTTGAAATTATCCGTGCCGCAGGTGCTGAACCTGCCGGTGTCATTATTGCTCTGGATCGTCAGGAACGAGGCCAGGGTGAGTTATCTGCAATTCAGCAGGTCGAACAAACACATCATATTCCTGTAGTGAGCATTATCTGTTTGAATGACTTGCTCAGCTATCTACAGGATAACCCTGAGTTGCAGCAACACTTGCCGGCTGTAAAAGCTTACCGGGAAAAATATGGGGTCTGAGATTTAGAATGGCCCCCAAATCAATCTGACTGCAATTAACAAAGTGACGATTTCAAAACTGCGTTTGATCCAGCGATTACCCCAGCGTAATGCCAAATGCGATCCGAGATAGCCGCCTAAAAAAGATCCGAGTATTAAAGCTGGTAACCAATCCCAGCGGATCTCACCCAAAATACCCAAGGTAATTGCTCCGGCACCATTCCAGAAGACTCCAACCAGAATCAGCGTGTAGGCAACCGCGCGCTGATAATCCATGCCAAACCACAATATCAACCACAGCGTTACAAACAGTCCGGTTCCGGAAGTCAGCGAGCCGTTAAGAATACCTAAAAAAAATAAAACTACTGCGCCCATTAGATAGCCATGGCGTTCACGGTGCACCGGTAGATAAATTTGTCCTAAGGCTGGTTTAAATAACGAATAAATTCCCAATGAACCAGTTAATATGCCTAAAGCAATCTCGGCAATTCTGTCTGGCACCAATAGAATTACACTACCACCAATCACTACTCCCGGCAGCCCAGCCACTAACAGTAAAACAACAAAATGACGTTCCAGCCGACTGGTCGAGATATAACGTAAAGCTGCACCTAATCCCAGAGCAACACTGGCCACTTTATGTGTCGCCAAGGCGACAGAGAAAGTTAAGCCAAGAAAAATCAGTACCGGAAATTGGATTAAACCTGCACCGCCACCACTTAATGCCGAAAAAGTATTTGCCAGCAAAGAAATAACAAACAGAATAAAATGTTCAACAAAGCTCAAATTAACAAGGCTCTCTGGGAAATAATGATGATTTCAATACGCTTTGTAATGGCGTCGATGCTAAGCGCGACATTGTTTATTGCCACTACTGTATCCGCGGCACAACTGTACCGTTTTACCGATGAAAGTGGTATTCCCACTATCAGTAAAACCTTGCCGCCTGAAGTTGCCCAGCAAGGTTACGATATTCTGGATGAGAAATCGATGCGAGTTATTCAACGGGTGCCGCCGGCCCTCACTGAGGCACAAATCATTGAGCGAGATAAGCAAAGAAAATTGGATTTAGAGGCGCAGAAACAAGCTGAGCAAGCCGCCAAAATGGCCGCGGAAGAACGTCGTAAACGTGCCATTTACGATCATAATTTACTGTCGGCCTATCAATCAGAACAGGATCTGCTGAATGAACGCGATAAAGATCTGCTATACCGTGAAAAACGTCTTGAAGTATTGAATAGTAAACGTAAAGGATTACAGCAGCGCTTACAACAAGCGCAACGACAGGCTGCGGATAATGAATTAAGCGGCGTTGGGCTTAGCGATAACCTGAAAAGTCGCCTGCAGGCAGCGCAGCAAGAACTGGACAACAATCAATCAACTATCGATCAATTACAAACAGAAATTACCACCCTTAAACAGCAATATGAATTGGATTTACAACGGCTGCGCGAACTATTAGGTTCATCGCCTGCTAGCGATTAAATCAGCAAATCCAGTTGACTCATTAACAACTGATTTTCAGTGTGGTTACCAATACTGATCCGTAAAAACTGATCAATTCTCGGCTTTTTAAAGTGCCGAACAATCACACCTTTATCGCGTAATCCGGCAGCCAAAGTAGCGGCATCATGTTGTGGATGACGGGTAAATACAAAATTTGCTGCTGAGGGTAAAACCTCAAAACCCAATTCCTGTAATGATTGCATCAGTGTTG
>JAMDEF010000135.1:20626-22134 GCA_023488305.1 Gammaproteobacteria bacterium
ATTACTTGCTGTTGGCATTGTTTAAAGTAAGCTTCATCCTGATACGCTGCGACGCCGGCAGCAATCGCCAGACTATCGAGTGGATAAGAATTGAAGCTGTCTTTGACTCTCACCAATGCTTCAATCAACTCCGGATGTCCTATAGCAAAACCGATCCGCATTCCAGCCAGAGAGCGTGATTTAGACAATGTTTGAGTGACCAACAAATTAGGGAATCGCTGAGTTAACGGAATCGCTGTTTCACCACCGAAATCAATATAAGCTTCATCAACGACCACTACCGAATCGCGGTTCATTTCCACTAACCGGCGAATATCATCCAGTGATAATAAACAACCGGTTGGGGCGTTCGGGTTAGGCAAGATAATGCCACCATTGTCGCGTTCATAATCGGTGATATCGATTGCAAAGTCGGCATTCAACGGCACTAGAACTGTCTCTATCTCGTAGAGTTGACAATAGACGGGATAAAAACTGTAGGTGACATCCGGAAATAATACTGGCTTGCCATGTTTGAACAAGGCATTAAATACATGCGCCAGTACTTCATCTGAACCATTACCGACAAACACGCATTCAGTAGGCACATTATGATAATCAGCAATTGCCTGTTTAAGCGGGCCGCCATCAGGCACCGGATACAAGCGTAAACGTTCAGTAGTGGCCATGCGAATGGCTTCCAGCACTTTGGGTGACGGTCCAAACGGATTTTCGTTGGTATTGAGCTTCACCAGATTATGGCCGCGTGGTTGTTCACCCGGCACATAAGGTTCTAACGAATGAACAAAATCACTCCAGAAGCGGCTCATTATTTTTCCTGTAAACGATACTCAGCGCTGCGTGCATGCGCGGTCAGACTCTCACCGCGAGCCAACACTGATGCAATCGTTCAGACTCTCACCGCGAGCCAACACTGATGCAATCTTACCCAGACTTTGTGCCCCTTGTGATGACACCTGAATCAAGCTGGAACGTTTTTGAAAATCATATACACCTAAAGGCGAACTGAAACGTGCGGTGCGTGACGTCGGCAAGACGTGATTTGGTCCGGCACAATAATCACCCAAAGCTTCAGGTGTATATCGGCCCATAAAAATCGCACCGGCATGGCGAATTTGTTTAGCCATTTCCATAGGTTCATCAACTGACAATTCCAAATGTTCTGGCGCAATGTAATTACAGACTTCAACCGCCTGCTGCATATCATCAACCAGAATCATTGCGCCACGATTTTTCAGCGAAGTTTCAATAATTGCTTTGCGTTCCATGGTGGGCAGCAAACGGGCAACCGATTCTTTCACTTTCTGCAAAAAATCTGCATCCGGTGAAATCAGAATCGATTGGGCATCTTCATCATGTTCAGCTTGCGAGAACAAATCCATAGCGATCCAGTCAGGATCGGTTTTACCATCACAAATCACCAGAATTTCTGATGGTCCGGCAATCATATCAATGCCAACTGTTCCAAACACCATACCCTTGGCAGTCGCCACAAAAATGTTACCTGG
>JAMDEF010000150.1 GCA_023488305.1 Gammaproteobacteria bacterium
TGGTTAAAACCTTTCTGGCTTCTCAGCCGAGTCTTCAATCGGCTCGCCTCTTCCTAATTGGGTGTCATCGGGCGATAAAAAGATTGAGCCACCACCGAATTGCACCATAGCTGATTCGAAAGATACACGGGTACGGGTCGATGATTTTTCAAAAATCATCGCCAGCACTTTATTTTTTAAAGGTTGGTAGATCTCACCCACTTTGTGCATTTCTTTTAATTCAGATGCGCGGATAATAAGCTGGTGCAATTCAACCGGCGATAAGTCTTTCAGCGTAAGAAAATGTCTCATCAGGCTACGATCTCGATCGGCTGAGAAGCCAGAAAGGTTTTAACCAAGTGACTGACCTTACTTACAATCATTTCAGCTTCCTGGGCACTGATGACCAATGGCGGTAATAACCGAATGACTTTCTCTGACGTCACGTTGATAAGGATGTGTTCCTGTAACGCCAGTTTAACCAAATCTGCACATGGCACGGTTAATTCGATACCAAACATAAAACCTAAGTGCCGAACGTCTTTAACACCTTCGGTTTGACCCAACTGCTGTTTAAAGTGTTGATACATCTGTTCGCCCAGTCTGTTGACATGATCTAACAGCTGTTCTTTTTCAATCGTTTCCAATACGGCTAATGCAGCACTACAAGCCAATGGATTACCACCGAATGTTGAGCCATGATTACCAGGTTGCAAAACACCTTTGGCCAAACCGGCCACTAGACATGCACCAACCGGCATTCCATTACCCAAACCTTTAGCCAGCGTCATCACATCAGGCACTAATCCCTGTTTGTGTTGAAAAGCAAACCATTTACCGGTCCGGCCAACGCCCGTCTGTACTTCATCGAGCATCATCAGTAATTTGCGTTGCGTGCATAAGTCGCGGATAGCAGACAAATATTCACTATCCGGCACCTTGATACCACCCTCGCCCTGCACCGGTTCAACTAATACAGCCACAGCTTCCGGCCAGTGACTGACTGCCATGCGGATCGCATCAAAATCATTGTAAGGAACACGCACAAAACCTGGTACTAATGGTTCAAAGCCAGCTTGTACCTTGGCATTACCAGTAGCAGTCAATGTCGCCATTGTCCGGCCATGAAAGCTGCCTTCCATAACAATGATGACGGGTTTATCAATGCCTTTGCTATGACCATATTTACGAGCAAGCTTAATTGCTGCCTCATTCGCTTCGGCGCCGGAATTGCAGAAAAACACCTGCTCCATTCCCGACAGCTGCGTTAACTTATCAGCTAATAACTGCTGCTTCTCAATATGATAAACATTTGAGGTATGCACTAATGTTGCAGCTTGATCAGAAATAGCGCGCGTTACTGCAGGGTGACAATGTCCAAGGTTACAAACTGCAATACCACTCAATGCATCCAGATATCGCTCGCCACGGGTATCAGTCAGCCACGCGCCTTCCCCTTTAGCAAAAGTAATATCCAAACGTCCATAAGTAGGCATGACAGATTCGGTCATGGAATTTAACTCCCTGCCTGTTTTTTTCCAGGCGATATATCAGCAGATTTTCTGCTGGATTGAAACGAAAAATGGCAGTTTCAAAAGAAAACTGCCATATTCCAAAAACTGTAAATTATATAACGAATCAGTCAGCAGCCATAAGACTACTGACTTGATTCTATGATTTATGCTGCAAAGTTTGCCGCAACGAAATCCCAATTTACCAGCGTCCAGAATGTTTCTAAATATTTTGGACGGGCATTACGGAAATCGATGTAATAGGCATGTTCCCAAACATCACAAGTCAATAATGGCGTTTGACCTGCAGTCAGCGGGCAACCGGCATTGCTGGTGTTAACGATTTCAATGCTGCCATCGGCATTTTTCACCAACCAAGTCCAACCTGAACCAAAGTTTGTGGTCGCTGATTTGGTAAATTGCTCTTTAAATTCTGCAAATGAACCAAACTTGGCATCGATAGCAGCCGCTAAATCACCTGAAACAGCATCTTTGCCATTTGGTGTCAGGCAATTCCAGTAAAAAGTGTGGTTCCATACTTGAGCAGCATTGTTGAAAACACCGCCACTAGATTTCGTGATGATGGCTTCAAGCGATTGGCCTTCAAATTCGGTTCCAGGAACCAGATTATTCAGGTTATTTACATAGGTTTGGTGGTGCTTACCATAATGGTATTCAAGAGTCTCTGCAGAGATGTGTGGTTCCAAAGCATCTTTTGCATAAGGAAGTGGTGGCAATTCAAAAGCCATAATAAATCTCCTTGATTGAAAATAACCAACGTAAACCCGTTAGTCTAAGTGAGGGCATGTCTTATAGCAAGTTTTGACCAAGCTGCGACAACACGCCAAGTTCTAGTCCCATCAATATGCCATCTTCTCTGCCCTGTTCAGCAGGATAATAACCACGGCGTACTGACATTTCATTAAAACCAGTTGATAAATAAAGCTGTTGAGCCCGAAAGTTACTGGCCCGGACTTCTAATACGACAATTGAAGCTGACTGTTCCAGCGCAAGATCAATAATATGACTCAGGATTTGTCTGCCAAAACCTTTACCCTGAACGGCAGGTTTCACACAAATATTCAGCAAATGAACTTCGTCCAGAACCGATTGTACAACACTGTAACCAATCATCTCATCAGCAACTGAATAAAGAAAACTGCGATAACCGCCCTTCAAACAATCTTCAAAGTTGCCTTTGGTCCAGGGGAAACGATTTGCCTGTTTTTCCATCTGCCAGACTTTATCAATATCTGCCAGTTGCATTTGACTTATTGCTAATTCAGTCACTCAGCGAAGCTCTTAAGTTCCGTAGTTGCTGGATAGCTTGCCACATCTCAACTTTACGCTGAGGCTGCTCAAGTAATATACGCAAACTTGGACTGATCATAGCTAGCACATCATTTTCGAGTTGCTGACAGCTTAATGAATTATAAGGCTTTAAGTTAAGTTTTTGTGACAACTCCTCACCTAAAACCAGTGCTACTGTTTTATCCGCCGAAAAGGCTTGCAACGCTTTTGAAAATTGCATATCAATTACTGTCACGTCATTTAGCTGAACATTTATACTGCCAAAAATGGCTCGTAATAAACGATTTTCAGCTACGGAAAGCTGATTTGCAGTGATAACCAACCACGGTTTAGCGAAATCAAACTGACTTAAATCAATGACTTCAGATCTCAAGTCTGCAGTGGCAACGGGCTCATCTTCGCGTGAGACCCAGACAGGAATACCCATCTGGTCCAATACAAAATATTGTTGTGCAGATAAACTCATCAGACTTGAGGATGTGCCCGATCAGCAGGCAACAACATTTTGTTCAAAGCATTGATGTAGGCTTTGGCTGAAGCAATAACGATATCGGTATCTGTACCTTGGCCACTGACGATTCGTCCACCTTTTTCCAACCTAACACTAACCTCACCTTGCGAGTCGGTGCCGCTAGTAATATTGCTTACCGAATACAGTTGTAATTCGGTATGGCTCTGCACCATCGATTCAATCGCTTTGAATGCGGCATCAACCGGACCACTGCCTTTCATCTCAGTACGTACTTCACTGTCATCCAATGCCAATGTGACATTTGCAACTGGGGTTTCACCCGTTTCGCTACAGACACGCATCGAAATTAATCGAATACGTTCGTTATCTTCGGTTAAAGTGTCGCTTACAAGCGCTTGAATATCCTCATCAAACACTTCGTGCTTCTTATCAGCCAATTCTTTGAAACGGGTAAATGCACTGTTCAAATCTTCTTCTGAGTCCAACTCAATACCCAGCTCTTTAAGCCGCGAACGAAATGCATTTCGACCTGAATGTTTGCCCAACACCATACGGTTGGTATTCCAGCCCACATCTTCAGCACGCATAATTTCATAAGTTTCACGATTTTTCAGCACACCATCCTGGTGAATACCGGACTCATGAGCAAACGCATTGGCACCCACTATCGCTTTATTTGGCTGCACCACAAAACCGGTAACGCCTGAAACCAAACGAGAGGCCGCTAATATTTGTGTGGTATCCAGCCGGGTATCACAATCAAACATATCTTGGCGGGTTCGCACGGCCATCACCACCTCTTCCAATGAGGCATTACCAGCGCGTTCTCCAAGCCCATTAATAGTACATTCAACCTGACGGGCACCGTTCATAACGGCTGATAATGAATTGGCAACGGCTAAACCCAAATCGTTATGACAATGGACCGAAAAAACCGCTTTATCTGAATTGGGGATGCGCTCACGCAGGTTTTTAATTAATTCACCAAATTGATGCGGCAGGTTGTAACCTACTGTATCTGGAATATTTAAGGTTTTGGCACCGGCATCAATAACGGCTTCCAGTACCCGACAAAGAAAATCCAAATCACTGCGGCCAGCATCTTCAGGCGAAAACTCAACGTCATCGGTATATTGACGAGCACGTTTCACGGCCTTAACTGCATTTTCAACCACTTCGTCTGGTTGCATTCGCAGTTTCATCTGCATATGAATGGGTGAGGTAGCGATAAAGGTATGAATCCGTGAAGCATTAGCGGCTTTAAGCGCTTCGCCTGCCCTATCAATATCTTTATCCAGTGCACGCGCCAGACCACAGACACGACTATCTTTAACCGCTTTGGCAACAGCTTGTACTGCCTCAAAATCACCAATACTGGCAATCGGGAAGCCTGCTTCGATAATATCGACACGCATACGTTCAAGGGCTTTTGCAATCCGCACCTTTTCGTCTT
>JAMDEF010000014.1 GCA_023488305.1 Gammaproteobacteria bacterium
CGTGCTAAAACTCCTTTTCCGCTACCTGTCTCACCACTAATTAATACAACGGGAGTGGTATCTTTATTTTTATCCACTCAATATGGACAATAATTTGATGGAACAGGCTATATTTAACTTGATTCAAAATGCGATTGAAGCATCTCCTGTTAATTCAATTATTGATATCCGCTATTGGGAAAGCGCCCAACAAGTGGGGCTGCATATTGATGATCAAGGACCGGGTTTCACAGAAGTATCACCAATAAAAACCAGTCAATTACATAAAAAATTGAATTATGGTCTTGGTATTCCATTTGCACAAAAAGTTATAAAACAACATCATGGCCATGTAGTGTTTGAAACAAATTTGCAAGGCGGGGCAAGGGTTTCGCTTACATTAGATATCAATAATGAGCAGACTTTTTAATAGGATGTTATATGCTTAGTTTTTTACTAATAGAAGATGAAAGCCTGTTTGCAAAATCGGTAAAACGCAGACTTGAGCGTGAAGGTCATCAAGCCAAAATTGCAGAAAACATTGGCAGCGGCAAAAAACTATTACAAAGTGAATCGCCAGATATATTGTTGTTGGATGTCAGACTTCCCGATGGCAACGGTTTAGATTTATTAGCCGAAATTCGTGCAGATGACCATCCATTACATAGCCTGCCGGTGATTGTGATGACAGCTTATGGTGAGTTGGAAGATGCTGTTAGTGCAATGAAATTTGGTGCTTCAGATTATCTAAAAAAACCAGTGGATCTCGATGAATTAATGCTGACGATTGATAAAGTAGTTAGCAATCACACCATCAGGCGTCAATTACAGTATGCAGAGCAACGTGCTCAAAAAACACATCAACCGGTAAATCTTATCGGCAGTAGTCAGCAAATTATGACTATTCGAGAGCAGGCCAAACAACTTTCAGAATTGATGGATAAAAATAAAGATACCACTCCCGTTGTATTAATTAGTGGTGAGACAGGTAGCGGAAAAGGAGTTTTAGCACGTTATTTTCATCAAATAAGCCAGCGACATGACAGACCTTTTGTACATGTAGATTGTGCAGCTTTACCCGAAGATTCCGTAGAAGTGGAGTTATTCGGACAGGAAAATATCGCCTTGGATGACTCCCTAAAAGCTCGTCCAGGACTGATTGAAGTTGCTGAAGACGGCATATTATTTTTGGATGAAATTGCGGAGCTATCCCTGTCAACCCAGACTAAACTACTTAATGTCATAGAAAGACGACAGCTGCGTAGATTAGGGTCTACAAAAGAAATACCCGTCAATTCCCAGGTGATTGTTTCTACCAATCGTGATTTACATCAATTAGTTTCCACGGGTGAATTTCGTGCTGATTTGTACTTTCGCTTGAATGTTGTCGAGATACAGCTTCCTCCTTTGAGAGAACGTCAACAGGATATTGCAGAACTAGCACAGTTTTTTATTGAACAATTTGCCAAACGTTATGCCGTAGAACAACCTCGACTGGCCTTTGATGCAATGCGTCAAATGCAGCAATATGACTGGCCTGGCAATATAAGAGAATTGGAAAATGTTCTAGAGCGAGCGGTAATGCTGTGCCAGCAAAGTGTTATCGAATTTAGTGATTTATCATTAAAAGCATTTGCCGCAAGCGCTGATGGCGAACAAACTTTATCAGAAATAGAAAAAATGACGATGGATGAAGTGGAGAAGTATCTATTGGAGAATGCGTTAAGCCGCAGTTCCGGTAATGTTTCCCGAGCCGCTAGACAGCTTGGTTTGACCCGTATGGCTATGCGCTATCGTATGGAAAAATATAAGCTTTAATTTATTTAACTAATTTTAAGCTGGGTTTGCCGCTGGTTATTTTGGTGACAGGCTTTGTTGATGCCGGTGGCGGTGTAGGCGGTTCTTCTTCAGGAAAGAACATACCTTCATTATTTTCTTTACCGTAAATTGCCTGAATGGCAATCACCGGAATAAACAAATCCATTGCTTTACCTGAAAATCTTGCTGAGAAGCTGACCCAATCATTGTCCATATTAAGGCCGCTTATCGCATCAGGTGCAAGGTTAAGTACAATGCGAGCATCACGAATATATTGTTCCGGAACCACCACCCCTTCGTGATTTGTATTGACTAACAAATAAGGGGTGCATTGATTGTCGAGCAACCATTGGTAAATGGCTCGGATCAGATAAGGTCTTTGTGAAGACATGCTCATTAACGCATTCCCCTCTCCGCTGTACTCAAACTGGCCTGAAAAGTGTCCCTATTAAATATTTTTTGTGCGTAACGTTCAACTGCTTTTGCAGAGTCCGGTAATTTTATGCCTAATTGCGGTAAACGCCATAATAACGGGGCAATATAGCAATCAATTAGCGAAAACTCGTCACTCATCAGAAAATCATTTTGCTCAAACAATGGCGCCAAAACAGTCAGATCTTCACGTAAGGTCTTTTTGGCTTTTGTCGCTGGAGATTTGTCTCTGCCAATTAGTTGAGGCCACAATGAAAACCAATCGGTTTCCAGGCGATGCAGCATCAGTCGCATTTGAGCTCTGGCACCAGGATCATTTGGCATTAAAGAAGGGTGCGGGAATCGTTCATCAAGATATTCCATAATGATCCGTGAATGGAAAATCACAATATCCCGATCAAACAAGGTCGGACCTTGCGCGTATGGGTTTGCTGAAGCCACTTCTTCGGGCCAGTGACCATCAGCCAGCTCTATCAACTGACATTCAATTTGTTTTTCTTGAACAACGAAACGGGCTTGATGGCTGAATGGACATTGTACGTCTGAGTACAATGTCATCAGCGGTTTACGGTTACGAGTTGTCATTTTGGCAATACTGCTTATATTTTGGAATGTAGCGTTAGTGAACGTCTTTCCAGTAAGCTTTTTTCAGTGCCAATGCGATAACAAAAAAGATAGCAAGATAGAGTAAAACCCATTTACCTAATGCTAAACGCTGTAATTTGGATGGTTCACTGATGTAGGCAAGAAAGTTGACCAGATCTCGGCTCATCATATCGTATTGGCGAGGAGTCAGTGCGCCTTCTTGAGCAACGCTTAGATGACCCGCATCATTGATTTCTTGGTAGCCCTGCTGCTCCCAAAGGACATGTGGCATACCGACATCTTTAAAAGCCAGATTATTGGTGCCCATAGGACGGGTTTCATCTGAATAAAAAGTCCGCAAATACGTATACAGCCAGTCTGTGCCACGCGCGCGAGCAATCACTGATAAATCGGGAGGAGCAACGCCAAACCAGCGTTTGGCATCTTCAGGTCGCATTGCAATTTGCATGGTTTCACCGATTTTATCGGTAGTAAACATTAAATTTTCAATGACCTGTTCATCAGTTAAGCCTAAATCTTTTGCCATACGGTTATAGCGCATTAAAGATGCGCCATGACAGCTAAGGCAATAATTCATGAAGGTATGGGCGCCACGTTGCAGAGACGCTTTGTCATGCAGATCAATCTCTACTTTATCCAGTTTTGATGACGGACCTGCAGCAAATGCAAAAGTCGAGAAGACACTGAATATCGAAACGAGAGCAGCTAAAGTCAGATTTCTCATTTGTATGTCACCCTTTCTGGCACTGGTTTATCTTTATCGAATTTGGTGTAAATAGGCATCAGGATAAAGAACGCAAAATACAGAACTGTAAAGATCTGCGCCAGCAAAGTATAAAGCGATGTTGCCGGCTGAGTTCCCAAATAGCCTAATGCTAAAAAGCTAATGACAAACACGACTAAAGCGGTACGGAAATATGGACCTCTGTAGCGGATTGAACGGGTTTTGCTTCTATCCAGCCATGGCAACAGGAACAGCATGACAATTGCCAAGCCCATTGCAATAACACCCATCAGTTTATCCGGCACTGCCCGCAAAATGGCGTAAAACGGTGTGAAATACCACAAAGGCACAATGTGTTCAGGTGTCTTTAATGGATCGGCGGGAATAAAGTTATCTTTCTCCAGGAACCAGCCACCAAATTCTGGCAGGTAAAAAAGCACCAATGAGAAGATAAACAGGAATACCACTACACCCACAAGATCTTTCACGGTGTAGTAGGGGTGGAACGGAATGCCATCTAATGGTTTACCGTTTTCATCTTTATGCTTTTTGATTTCGACGCCATCAGGATTGTTGGAACCGACTTCATGTAAAGCCAGAATGTGAGCTGCCACTAAACCTAATAATACAATTGGCAATGCAATTACATGCATGGCAAAAAAGCGATTTAATGTTGCATCAGCGACGACGTAGTCACCACGGATCCATAAAGCAAGATCTTCACCGATAACTGGTAAAGCGCCAAACAGGGAAATAATAACCTGTGCACCCCAGTAAGACATTTGACCCCAAGGCAGCAAGTATCCCATAAAGGCTTCGGCCATCAGCACAACATAAAGTAACATGCCGAAGATCCAGATTAATTCGCGTGGTTGTTTGTAGGATCCGTACATCAAACCACGGAACATATGCAGGTAAATAACCACGAAAAATGCGGAAGCACCGGTGGAATGCAGGTAACGAATTAACCAGCCCCACTGAACGTCTCGCATAATGTATTCAACCGATGCAAACGCGAGTGCTGCGTCCGGTTTATAGTTCATCGTTAAAAAGATGCCGGTAACAATTTGTAATACCAGAATCAATAAAACCAGAGCAACCGCCAATAC
>JAMDEF010000140.1 GCA_023488305.1 Gammaproteobacteria bacterium
GCACGAGTTGCCTGCGGCGTCTTCAGCGACATACAAGGGGGGTAAATCACCTGCATGACCACTGCCCCAAGGCGTATCATGTTTGCCAGTGTTATAGGGATCATAATGTCCGCCTGCCGCCAATGCTGGCACCATTTGACCATCTTTCTCGGCGGCATCACAGCTCGGATTTTCATGCACATGAAAACCATGCAAACCAGGTGATAACGCTTTCAAATTTGGGGTAAAAACTAGCCCAAAAGCAGATTGATGTATCTCAACCGTTCCTAAACTCTTTCCTGTTCCCTGTTTATCTACCTCAAAAATTTCTATTTGGGTGCCCGCAGCTGCAGTCGTCGCAGCCAATGCCATCATAATGCTTGTTAATAGTTTCATAATCCCTCCAAAAATAGCCGTGACACTCAATCGGACTCAGTTAAAAGCATGGAGTTCAAAATTCAAACAAGCGAATCATGCTTTTAGGTGGAATGCATTTCATCAACAGTTTGTTGCTGGACACGCTTATCTCTTAATGACGCCAACCAACGGCAAAACACATAAAACACTGGTGTAAATATCAATCCGAAAAAGGTCACTCCCAGCATACCAAAAAACACCGCCGTACCTAAGGCTTGACGCATTTCGGCACCGGCTCCAGAAGCCAATACCAATGGTACCACGCCTAATATAAAGGCAAACGAGGTCATCAGAATTGGGCGCAGACGAGTCCGTGCGGCTTCAACTGCAGCATCCAGGCGATTTAAACCACGGTCTTCGGCTTGTTTGGCAAACTCAACAATCAGAATCGCATTTTTCGAGGCAAGACCAATCAACACCACAAAACCAATCTGTACCAGAATGTTGTTATCCATGCCTCGCAAACTGACCCCAAGAATTGCCGCAAGTAAACACATCGGCACAATCAGTACCACAGCCAACGGCAATAACCAGCTTTCATAAAGAGCTGCCAGCAGCAGAAATACAAACACTACTGCGAGAGAAAAGCTAAGAAACGCCGTGTCACCAGCCAACTTTTCCTGTAATGCCAGTTCGGTCCATTCAAAACTGATTCCTTCTGGCAGGGTATCAGCCATCAGCTGTTCCACAATGGCAAGCGATTCACCACTGGAAAAACCCGGTGCAGTACTACCCTGCACTTCAATTGCCGGATACAAATTGTAGTGTGGCAAACGTATTGGGCCAGTGATATTTTCAAATGTCGCAATCGTTCCAATAGGCACCATTGCCCCATTATCCGAACGCGTGCGTAATTTACCAATATCTTCAATCTCATCACGATAAGGGCCATCAGCCTGTGCGACAACACGATAGGTACGGTTCAAAAAGTTAAAGTCATTGATATAACGAGACCCCAGATAAATTTCTAAGGTATCAATAACATTTCGCACCGGCACGTTGAGCATTTCTGCACGTGTACGATCAATATCGGCATAAATCCTTGGTGTGCCGGAGTTAAAGAAGGTAAATACCGCCGACAACCCGTCCGTTTGGTTGGCCGCGCCTAACACCTCATTTGTCACTTCCTGCAGTCTTTCTAATCCAAGGCCACCACGATCCTGAACATACAGTTTCCAACCACCTGAGTTGCCCATACCACGAACTGGCGGGGGCCTGATAGCAAAAGCCATTGCGGCATCTACCTGTGATAAGGCCTGCTGTGACCCTGCCACGATATCGTCGATGGTAATGCCAGCAGCAATGCGGTCCTCAAACGAATCCAGCGGCGTGAAGATAACCGCTGAGTTAGAAGCATTTGTAAAAGTCGGACCATCCAACCCAACAAATAACACCGCATGAGCAACCCCCGGTACATCTCTTAAACGCTTCGACGCCTCACGCGCAGCAGCATCAGTTCTTTCAAGCGTGGCACCTGGCGGCAACTGCAATACGTTAATTAAATAGCCTTGATCCTGTTCAGGAATAAAGCCTGTCGGGACTTTATTAAATTCGTAGCCGGTCAACACAATCAAACCAACATAAATCAACAGCATGATCGACATCATTCGTAACAGCTTGCGTGTCATGGCCGAATAACGATCACCCATCCATTCAAACGCCCGGTTAAAGCCGTTGCCAAAAGCACGGAATGGATAACCGATCGTGCCCCAAACGCCGCCAGGCACATGTCCTTCAACATGAGGCTTTAATAACAGTGCCGATAAGGCCGGCGACAACGTTAACGACACGATCAACGAAATGATCGTTGCTGTGGCAATGGTCAAGGCAAACTGCTGGTAAAACGCTCCGGAAATACCAGTAATAAATGCTGTCGGTATAAATACAGCTGTTAATTTAATGGCGATGGCAACCAAGGCTCCGCCAACTTCATCCATGGTTTTATGTGCTGCTTCACGGGGACTTAATCCCTCACGAATGTAGCGTTCAACGTTTTCGACCACAACAATCGCATCGTCCACCACGATACCAATGGCCAGCACCAGACCGAATAACGACAAATTATTTAATGACACCCCAAGCATCGACATCACGGCAAAGGTGCCGATCAATGACACGGGAATCGCTAAAATAGGAATAACCGACGCCCGCCAGCTTTGCAGGAAAACCATCACCACCAAAATAACCAGTACGATAGCTTCTAAAATAGTGTGGTAAATCTTTTCAATCGATTTGGCAATAAATTCGGTGGGGTCGTAAATTATTTGATACTCCACCCCATACGGCATGGTTTGAGCAATAGCTTGCATCTCAGCGCGTATGGCTTGCGCTGTTTCCAACGCATTAGAACCTGGACGCTGAAAGATAACGACTGGCAGTGCAAGATTATCATCCAGATAACCAATATTGTTGTAGTCCTGAGCTGCCAACTCGACTCTTGCCAAATCACGTAATCTGACGGTCCGGCCTTCTACACCACGTTTGACGATGATATTACTGAATTCATCTTCCTCTAAAAGTCGACCTTGCGTCTCAACACTTAATTCAAATCCACCCTTGGTTTCGATAGGTTCTCTGTTGATGGTGCCGGCGGCTATTTGAGTATTGTTTTCACGCAATGCCGCTACCACTTCGGTAGCTGTCATACCAAATGCCTGTGCTCGTTCTGGATCAATCCATATCCGCATCGCATAAGCACGCTCGGCAACAATCCTCGCCTCGCCTACCCCTTCAATACGTGCCAATCGATCAACTACTTGAGTTCTAGCGTAATTCGATACATACAAATTATCGCGACTGCCATCTGATGACAGAATATGGATAACCATCATCAAATCGGGAGAGTTTTTACGAATATCGATCCCTTGCCGCGTTACTTCTTCCGGGAGCAACGGTTCAGCAATGGCAATGCGGTTTTGTACCAGAACCTGAGCAATATCCAGGTTGGTTCCCGGCTTGAATGTAATATTCAAAGAGGTTCGACCATCCGCGGTATTTTCAGATTTCATGTAGAGCATATTCTCTACACCATTAATCTGCTGTTCCAACACTGTCGCTACCGTATTGGCGGCGGTCTCGGCTGTAGCACCGGGATAGGTTGCTGTGACCGCAATACTGGGCGGAGCTATTTCAGGATACTGTGCAACAGGTAAATTACTATAAGCAATAGTTCCTACGAGCACGATCAGGACCGAAATAACGGTCGCAAAAATAGGTCTTTCGACAAAGAAATGGGTGAACTTCATGAGTCTTGTCCATCATTGTTAGCCTGTTCATCTGCCTGATATGGAACAGCATTAACTTCTGTACCTGGACGAGCTCTCAGTAGACCTTCAACAATAATGCGGTCGGATGTTTCTAAACCGTGTCGGACAACCCGCATGTTGCCCTGCAATGTGCCAAGTTCAACTGGTTTTGGAATGACTTTGCCTTCGGCATCTACAGTCATCACCACCTTTGCAGCCTGATCGGTAACAATAGCCTTATCCGGAACCAGCATGGCTTTAGCATTTTGACTGGTCGGCAAACGTAAGCGGGCGAACAGTCCCGGCCGCAAAACCCCATCGGCATTGTCCACCACTACACGCATTCTCAAGGTGCCGGTATTCTCATCTAGTCGGTTATCAACAAAGTCGATGCGTCCGGTACGCGTCCAATCCTGTTCATCAATTAATTTAAGTTCAGTCGGCATGGCTCTGCCATTGGCAAGTTGATCCTGACCTTGTGGCAGACGAATTAATTCCAGATATTCTGTTTCAGAGACATCAAACACAAAGTGCAACGGATCCAACGAAACAATGGTTGTCAAAGCCTGGCCGGCATCACCACTGCCAACCAGATTACCTACGTCAACCCGACGATTTGAAATACGTCCACTCACTGGTGCAGTAATTTTCGCGTATTGCAGATCCAGTTTGGCTGTTTTTACCGCTGCTGCCGCGGATGCCACATTGGCATTGGCTTCCTGAAAACGGGCACGGCGGGTATCCACTTCTTCCTGCGAAATAGCACTTTGGGTTAATAGACGTTCACCACGTTTGGTATCCAAATCGGCCAGCTTTAACTGACTATCCATTCTGGCCAGCTCTGCTTCCGCTCGTGCCACTGCTGCTTCATAAGGACGAGGATCAATTTCAAATAACAAATCGCCTTTCTCAACCATTTGTCCATCCTGAAAATGAACTTTATCCAGGTAGCCAGTCACTCTGGCCCGCA
>JAMDEF010000058.1 GCA_023488305.1 Gammaproteobacteria bacterium
GCGCAAAGCAATCAACAACTTTACCCAAGGTAGTGAGATCGGGCTTGATTCCGTAATGCTGCTGCGCACCGCCCAAAGCGACCCGGAAACCGGTCATGACTTCATCAAAAATAAGCAGACTGCCGTATTGATCACAGACTTCGCGCAAACCTTCGAGAAAACCCGGAATCGGTGGAATGCAGTTCATATTGCCAGCCACCGGTTCAACAATAATGCAGGCCACCTGATCACCAATTTCAGCAAAACACTTTTTCACTGACTCAATATCGTTGTAACGGAGCGTAATCGTGTGTTCAGCAATCGCTTTAGGCACGCCAGCTGAAGAGGGTTCGCCAAGCGTTAATGCACCACTGCCAGCTTTCACTAATAACGAGTCTGCATGACCGTGGTAACAGCCTTCAAACTTAACGATTTTGTCACGACCAGTATGTCCGCGAGCCAGACGGATGGCACTCATGGTCGCTTCAGTACCAGAGCTCACCATACGTACCATTTCCATTGAAGGCACTAATTCACAGAGTAAATCCGCCATTTCAGTTTCAATCGCTGTAGGCGCGCCGTAACCCAGACCATTTGCGCACATTTGCTGAACCGCCTCAATGACTTGCGGATGCGCATGACCGGCAATCATCGGCCCCCACAAGCCAATGTAATCAATATATTTTTTGCCTTCCACATCGGTGAGCCAGGCACCTTTTGCGCTACTGAAAAATACCGGATCACCACCGACACCTTTGAATGCACGTACCGGTGAATTCACGCCACCGGGGATATGTTTTTGAGCTTGAAGGAAAAGTTGTTGATTGCTTTGCGCTTGCATTTACAGAGTCCTGATTTGATGATGTGCGATAATTCTAGCCTATCACAGCGAGATAACTGACCCGACATGAGCCTGAAACTGCGTTTACTGATCATTGTAACCTTGATCCTGATATTCAACTTTGTCGCCGCAGGCTATTTTATGATCCAGAATGCCCGCCAGGCTGTGGCTGCTGAAATGGCCTCCAGTACTCAATTAGCGCGCGGTTTATTGATCAATGCTTTGCCGACATTACGTTTTTCTAATGATTTGAGTGAACGGGTAACCTTGATCGTCGATAGTGTGCGACATACCCGCCATATCCGTGCCTGGTTTGAAGATATGAATGGCCAACCGTTGATTGGTCATGAAGAAGGAGTGCCATTCACTAATCGACCAGACGCGCCAGACTGGTTTATCCGTTTGATGGAACCGGAAGCGGTGGCCTTTCGACGACTTATTACTCGCGGCAGTCAATCCTATGGTTATCTGGTGGTTGAGGCCGATCCCAGTGATGAGGTCACCGAAGTCTGGCGTGATATGGAAACCCTGCTTTTTTTAGGCTTGTTTTTCCTAACCGTTATTTCCAGTTTGATTTATTTGGCTTTATTACATGGCTTAAGACCACTACAAGAATTAGCCGACGCATTGGGGCATCTTGAAAAAGGCGATTTTCATGCGCGGGTAGATACCGGTGGGGCCAAAGAATTAAAACCGATCCAGATTCGCTTTAATCATATGGCCGATGTATTGGAAACCACCATGGCAGAAAATCATGCTCTGGCTGGGAACATGCTGACTTTACAGGAATCTGAGCGACGCGATTTGGCCCGTGAGTTACATGACGAGCTGGCACCCTGTTTGTTTGGTATTCGTGTTGATTTGGCAGAAATTGAACGCATTGCTATTGAAAATAAATTGCCGGATGTTGAAGAAAAAGTCAGCTCGGTTAAATTGATTACCAGCCATATTCAATCATTGGTTCGTAAGATGCTCAGCCGCTTGCGGCCGATGACTTTGGATGATTTAGGTTTGGTGGAAGCCTTACGTGATATGTTGCATAACTGGCGTGACCGACAACCAGAAATCGATTGGGAATGGGATTTTGTTGGCGATTTCACCGGTCTGGCGGATACGCTTCAAGTGACGGTGTATCGTGTAGTGCAGGAATGTACAACCAATTGTGTTCGCCATGCCGAAGCTAGTCATGTACGGGTTGAAGTTAAGCGTGAAAAACAATATATAAAGGTAACAGTCACAGATGATGGTAAAGGTCTGGACACATCTGCCGTGAAAGGCTTTGGTTTGATCGGTATGCGAGAGAGGGTCTCGGCATTAGGTGGTAAGATTGCGTTTGATACTGCCGAAGGTCAAGGTTTGCAGGTTCGGGTAATGATCCCTATGAAGAGTGAAAATAAAAAATGAAACCAAACATCACAATCCTTGTAGTAGACGATCATCCGATTGTCAGAGCGGGCTGCCGGCAATTAATTCAGCAAATTCCCTCAGCCAAAGTTGTGGAGGCAGAGACCGGCGAAGAAGGTTACCGCATGTTTCAGGAACTGTATCCGGACATGGTGTTATTGGATATCACCCTGCCAGGGGTCGGTGGCCTTGAAGTATTACGCCGCATTCGGGCTAATCGCGATACTGCCAAGGTATTAATGTTCAGCATGCATGAAGATCCGGTATTTGCTTCTCGTGCAATGCAAGCTGGTGCGCGTGGCTATATCACCAAGAACAACGCTGCCGATCATCTGGTCGAAGCGGTGAGCAAAGTACTTGAAGGTAAAATTTACTTGAGTCCTGACATGGCCCAACAGCTGGCAATGTTGAATATTGATGCCGGTACCAGTGCGCTAAGTGATCTGTCGCGCCGCGAATTAGAGATTTTACGGTTACTCGGCGAAGGTAAAAGCATGAATGAAATTTCGGACGTTTTAGGCATCAGTTACAAGACTGTCGCGAATAATCTGACACAGATAAAAGGCAAACTGGACATAAACAAAACCGCTGAGCTGATGCGTTTTGCAATCAGCCATGGTTTATCGTCCTAAGGGCTTGAATTTACTTGTATGTTTTTGAAAAGGAACATATTCCCGTTTTAAAAGGAGAAGTCGCTCATGGCGAATGGGCTTGCATTGCGTAAGCTGTATCCCAAGTCCATAGGAATGTTCAGCTTCTATTGTCTTATATTTCTCTCTCCTTCTATGAAGGTTTAGCCAGACCCAATCGGTCTGGCTTTTTTTTTGTCTTTTGTTTGCACTTTTTCCTGCGTTGTTCGTCTAAATGATAAGAGATCGCATTTAGACTTCCCTCTGTGCGTATTCTCTTGATAAGATGTCGCTTTCATTATTTCCACCGCCGACATCCGGTAACACAAGGAAAATTTTATGCAATTCAATTTCAGCCGACTATGTTGCCTACTGGGCATCTGGTTGGTGCCCACCTTCGCCTATTCCGGCGCATTGGACCAAGCCGTGGATCAACAGGTGCAAACCGATACCGCGGCCCAGCGTACTCAGCAACAAATTGATAGTTTAGATGACGAAACCCGTGAACTGTTAGCGGAGTATCGCAGCGTTCTCAATCAAAAAGAGAGTCTGGCAGCCTATAACAGTCAGCTTGAGCAATTAGTATCCTCCCAAGAAGAGGAACTCGTGTCGGTTGAAGCGCAGTTAGCCAATATCGATACCACGCAACGTGACATCGTTCCTCTGATGATCAAAATGGTCGAAGTGATTGAGCAGTTTGTCGAACTGGATAGTCCATTTTTGCCAGAGGAACGCGCTAATCGTGTTGAACAATTAAAAACGATGATGGCTCGCGCCGATGTGAATCTGGCTGAAAAATTCCGTCGCATATTTGAGGCATATCAGGTTGAAACAGAATATGGCCGTACGTTGGAAGCTTATCAGGGAGAAATGGAAACTGATGACCGCAGTCGTACGGTTGATTTTCTGAGGGTAGGACGAGTAGGCCTCTATTATCTGACTTTGGATCAACGTGAAGCAGGGATGTGGGACCAGGAGACAAGAAGTTGGCAGCAGCTACCACGTGACTCCATTCAGTCTGTTGTTCAAGGCCTGAAGGTGGCACGTAAACAGTTACCACCTGATTTGTTAACCCTGCCGGTCAAAACGCCCGAGGCGATCCAATGAGAAACATTTCTATTTTTATAATTTCTTTACTGTTGTTGCCGCTGGCCAGCTCCACCAGATTGCGATTTTCAGACATATAACGCAGAAACTTGCCATCACTAAATGCGGTAAATACCCCAACGCGAGTCACATCACGCTCGGCAACTTCACCATTGGCAGTAATGACTTGGGCTTTAAATTGCTCAACTTTGCCGGAATGGGTCATTTCATGTTGCAATACCAACCAGAGCTCGCGTAATTCATCGATAGTCGGTTGCTGTTTGCGTTCGCTTAAACCTGTCAGAAAAACAACACGTTCCGGGTATTGCACACTGGTCATTGAGGTTTCGATAACAGCACGACTGTCATTGGCCATTTGACGGACGGAGCCAAATAACTCGCCCAGAGAGCCTGATCGTTCCTGTAATTGTGACTCTTGCTCTGCTAATTTGAATTCATTCTCTTCAAATTGATCATTCAGCCGCTCCGTCCGACGTTCTTCTGCCGCTAAATCGGCTTTGGCTTGAGCCAGTAATTGCGCCTGACGGTCACGTGCCTGGAGAAACTCCGCTTCACGAATACGATTTTGTTCTTGTTCAATCAACCTTTCACGTTTAACTTGATCCAATAACTGATCAAGGTTCACTGGTTTATCATCGGCAACAACAGTA
>JAMDEF010000121.1 GCA_023488305.1 Gammaproteobacteria bacterium
TACTTGGCCGGTGCTGAAATGTATAAATTACTGGAAACGATGCCAGGCATTATCGGTTTGCAGGACAATCTGCAACCTGGTCAGCCTCAATTACAACTTAAACTTAATCAACAGGGCCGAGCTATGGGACTCAGCACTGATGAGCTGGCCAGGCAGATCCTGCAAGGATTTGGTGGCCAAGTAGTACAACGTTATCAACGTAATAGTGATGAAATCGAAGTCAAGGTTCGCTATCCCGAAGCGGATCGGCAAAACCCGGCGGACGTATTGAAATCGAGAGTCCGTCTGGATGATGGCACGGTTATTCCATTATCCAGCGTGGCCGATGTCAGCTATGGTTTTACCCGAGACAGCATTACCCGTATCGATGCTAAACGCGCCATCTATCTCTCAGCAGATGTCGATAAAGACCAGCTTTCAGTCACCGAGTTTGTCGCTCAGCTCAGGCGTGATGTTGTGCCTCAATTGGAAGGAAAATATCCGGGCCTGACTGTCTATTTTGCTGGTGAAGCCGCTGAGCAGGAAGAAACCCAATCATCGATGTTAAATCTGTTTTTATTAGCGATGTTGGGCATTTATATTCTGCTGGCGATTCCACTGAAATCCTATATCCAACCAGTATTAATCATGACTGCGATACCATTTGGTATTGTTGGCGCTTTGTTAGGTCATTGGATGAATGATCTTTCTTTGGGCATTTTGTCGCTTAACGGCATCATCGCATTAAGTGGTGTGGTGGTGAATGACAGTCTGCTACTTGTCTCTCGATTTAATGATTTAAAAGAAGAGTACGCCGATGTGAAACAGGCCATATTATTGTCTGCCAGGGATCGTTTACGGGCTGTATTGCTGACCTCATTTACGACATTTGCCGGGCTGATGCCATTATTGGGTGAAACCTCCAGGCAAGCACAGTTCCTCATTCCCGCAGCAGTGTCACTGGCTTACGGCATCATGTTTGCGACGGTCATTACCTTAATATTGATACCGTTGTTATTAATGATTCAACACGATGTTGCGCAGTATTTCCATCGCGGCAGCAAAGTCGTATTGCCGGCAACTGAACAAGGACCAGCCTGATGATTAGTGTATTACTTATTGAAGATGATCTGGATCTGGCACAAACCGTGATGGACTATCTGCAATTGGAAGCCATCAGTTGTGATCATGCGAGTAATGGTGCCGCAGGCCTGAATTTGTTAGAGCAGAGTTACTATGATGTTCTGCTGCTGGATTTAAATCTGCCAAGGATCGATGGTTTGACCGTATGTGAACGTCTGCGAAATGAAGGTTCGAACATTCCGGTATTAATGCTAACAGCGCGCGATCAACTGACCGACAAACAGGCTGGTTTTGCAGCTGGTACCGATGATTATCTGGTGAAACCTTTTGAGTTAAAAGAGCTAGTGATGCGGATCCACGCTTTGTCACGCCGACGCAGTGGACAAATTCAACTATTGCGCTGTGGCGATTTGCAGATGAATCTGCAGCAACGTCAATTAAGCCGAGCAGATATTAATCTGCACTTATCGCCAACCGGCTGGCGAATTCTGGAATTACTGTTACGTGAGTCGCCCAATGTTGTCAGTCGTCAGCGGCTTGAGATTGCGGTATGGGGCGAAGAAATACCGGACAGTGACAGTTTAAAGGTGCATCTGCACCATTTACGAAAAACCATTGATGGGGGATTTGAAACCTCGCTGCTTCACACCATTCCAGGCGTTGGCATTGCTATCAGGGATGATAATGAAACGTAAAATAAGTCTTAAACGCCTGGTGACCGTCAGCTTTTTATTGTTTGGCGGTACCATTGTGCTGGGCTATTCTTTGTTAAGCGCTCATTTTTTTATTAGGGGTATGGACAATATCGTCACGGGCGGCATGGAAAACGCTGCACTCACCTATATTGCCAATAACAAATCTCTTGCCGAAAACGAATTAGTTGATTTTAGAGGCAGTCAACTTTCAGGAAGATGGGAATCACAACCATCAGAGATTCGTCAGGTATTTTCAAATCCCCCGCAGCGTAGCGGCGAATTAGTCAAGCGAGATGATTCAGAGTGGTTTAATCGCCCTGACAAAGTCTATTTTGCCTTGAAAGTCGATTTAGCTAACGAATCGGTGTACATCACCAGAACACTTTCTCGTGAAAATGTCTCCAGTTTAATGGGCCGTAATATGGCCGAAAGCATGCGTTTATTAATCGGCGTCAGTGCTTTGATCGCATTAACCTTGATGCTAATCACCTGGTTATTAATGCGCAGCATTTCCACGCCGGTTGCTAGACTGAACGAATGGACCCAATCATTAACGCCGGAAACGCTGTCACAACCCGCGCCCGACTTTTTATATCCAGAACTCAATCAAATGGCAAAACTCATCCAGAACAGCTTGTCATCAGTACAGCGTAGTCTGGATCGGGAGCACCGATTCCTGCGGTATACCAGTCATGAATTACGTACGCCCATCAGTGTTATTCGCAATAATATTGAGTTGCAACATAAAGTCTTACAGCAGACCTCTTCCAGCTTAAACCCAATGCAGAAAGATATTGCTGATCGTATTGATCGAGCCAGTATTACTATGCAGCATCTCACCGAAACCTTGCTTTGGCTGAGCCGTGAAGATAACGAGAAGCTTCCGGAATCGGTGGTGGAGATAGATAAACTGCTGTTAGAAATTACTGAGGAAATGCGTTATTTATTACGCGATAAAACGGTGGATCTCATCATTAATACCCAGTCTTATGAATGTTCAATCAGTGCAGTTGCAGCCAGAATCGTCATAGGCAATCTGATTCGCAATGCATTTCAGCATACCTGGGAAGGCGAAGTCATCATCAGTCAGCAAGGCCCACAAATCAGTATTATCAATCGGCAGTTTAATGCAGATATTGATGTTATTCCCAGCGAATTAGGATTTGGGCTTGGCTTACAACTTACCGCACAGTTGACTGAGAAGCTGGGTTGGTTTTATCAGAATCTGGCTGATGAAACTGGCCATAATGTGATTCTGGATGTAACACCACGTCAAACCAGCTAGGGATTATTGGTCTTTCCTCGGCACCATTGTTCTAAACTATTTTTCAGCCTTACCAGGTGGTAACGATGGGCTTAGGTATTATTCACAAACTGTCGATAAAACTGCACTGCGGTGCGGCCACTGTGACTGGCCCGACGCATAGCAAACTGTTTGGCCTGTTCATGCAATATCTCGGGATCAACCATGACATGTTCAAACAAGGTATCCACCATGGCGAGGTAAGTATCCCAACTGGGTGGATAAAACGACAGCCATAGACCAAAGCGATCCGATAAAGCCAATTTGTCTTCCAGGCTGTCACTGTAATGCACCTCTCCTCCCACCACGCGACTGGCTTGATTTTCTGATTGCAGTTCCGGCATCAGATGGCGACGGTTCGAGGTGGCGTAAATTCTGACATGTTCCGGCGGTAATTCCAGCCCACCTTCGAGCAGACTTTTCAGTGGTTTGAAACCTTCTTCACCTTGTTCAAATGATAAGTCATCGCAAAAGATCACAAAGCGAAATGGCCGATCTTCCAAATCATCCAAAATTTCCGGTAACCAACCAAGCTCCGCCTTATCGATTTGCAACATGCGTAAGCCTTGATCGGCAAACTCGTTTAATAAGGCTTTAATCAATGAGGATTTACCGGTACCTCTTGAGCCCCATAACAAAGCATGATTACTGGTTTCACCATTAACGAATCGACGGGTATTTTCAACCAGTTGCTTTTTTTGTTCTTCAATGCCGATAAGTTGATCCAGCTTAATCAAATCCAGCCGAGTAATGGCTTTAAGTTTTTGGCTATGCGCCCGCCATACTGCGGCACGGATTTGATGCCAGTCCAGATTATTCATCGGCTAGATTCCTGTATACAAAACTAATCGCTATGATGGTGTCTGAGTTTGCTGATCGTCAACTGCTTAATTCAAATGCAATCGGTACTTTTACTTCCAACTGCTGTTGCGACATTTCTGCTGGGAAAGCTGGTAATGGTTGAGCCTTTTCCAACATTTCCATCACCGCCTGATCCAACCTTTGGAATCCAGAACTGGCATCAATTCTTGATTCTCTGATTTTGCCATCACGGCTGACAATAAAAAATAACTGTACTACGCCCTGTTCACCCCGGCGTCGGGAAATTCCCGGATAACGTTTTTTTTCTGCCAATGTTCTGGCCAATAAACTGAAATAGGTTTGTTGGGCTGCCTGTTGTATAGCAGAAGCAGCCTGACTGGAGATTGAACTGCTCTCTGCAGCCTCACCTTGTTCAGCGATTTGTGTGTTTTCCAGCTGTTTTTCGGAATTTGCAGTTGCACGTTCTGCCGGTTCAGAAGTTGCTGCAAGGTTTTCTGATGTTTTTGGGTTTGGTTCAAGCTTATCGATAGCAGGCGCGGTGTTCACCGCTTTTTTTATATCAGTTTGCTGTAAAGGTTTTTTTGTTTCTGTTTTAGTGGGCTTTTGCTCTATTTGAACAGGATCATTATTGCGCTCCTGAACTTCTTTAATCGTCGTTTGCTCATCAATATTTGTCATTGGCTCTGCTGCAGCAGCTGCCTGTTGTTTTTCCATGGTGGT
>JAMDEF010000099.1 GCA_023488305.1 Gammaproteobacteria bacterium
ACCTAATCTGGGTTGCATTATCATTATTGATCTCATTGATATGGAAGAAGTCAGTCATCGCGAGCAAGTGTTACGCACCTTCGAAAAAGCCATGCAGATGGATCGGGCCAAGCACAATATTTGTGCGGTTTCCGAATTAGGGCTGGTGGAAATGACCCGTAAACGGACCCGCGAAAGTCTGGGGCATATTTTATGCGAACCTTGCCCATGTTGTGATGGACGGGGCTACACCAAAAATGTTGAAACGGTCTGTTATGAAATCTTTCGAGAAATTTTGCGTGAATCCCGACAATATGAATCCAAGCAGTTTCTGGTGCTGGCCTCTCAGGACGTGATTGATCGACTCAATGATGAAGATTCCACCAAAGTGGCGGAGTTGGAGCAATTTATTGGTAAACCGATTCTGTTTCAATGTGAGCCGCAATATGGCCGTGAACAATTTAATGTGGTGTTGATGTAGCCGTGGCACTACTGCATCGCAGTCTGCACATTGTTGGCAGACAAGTGACTAACATTACGGCCTTAATCGTGGTGACACTACTTGTGTGTTTCGGATTGGCGTACTGGCTATCCAGCGCAATTGCTGAACGTAAAGATGAAATTGCAGCCTGGGCAACCGAGAAAACCGGTTATCCAATTCAAATCGGCGAAGCTGGCCTCTACTGGTTTGATTTATTTCCAAAATTGATGGTGACCGATATTGCGGTGATGCAGGCAGAACCGAATGTCGAGGAATTGTTTACTGCCAAAGAACTTTATATTGGTCTGGATTTGATCGCGAGCTTGCAGCAACGCCAACTGGTCGTTGATTCAGCGCGTTTATCCGGTCTTAAACTGGGGATTAAACGTAGCCCCGACGGCACTATCAGTTTGATTGGCCTACAAGGTAAAACCGCCGACGAGACCCTAGTCGATTCAAATATTGATTGGCTTGAACAACTAAAATCTTGGCGCAATATTGAATTGCTATCGGCTGAAATCCAATTCGAAGATATGCTACAGCCTCAATTCAGTGGTCTCTATCAAGTTAACCAGTTGGCCTTTACCCAGGCTAAAAAGTCCAAACTGATTGGCGATGTCCAGTTACCGCATCATTTGGGTCAGCAGCTTAGTTTCACAGTTGACGCATTATTAACTGCTGATGGCATAGCGAGTTGGCAAATCGATGAGCTGGATGCCAGCCAATTGCAACTGGCTGCATTGTTGCAGGATCAGCAATTGGACGATGTTTCAGTGATGCGTGGCCGTGTTGATATCACGCTAGATAGTAGCTCAATAGCGAAAAAACAATGGCGAGGTCAGGTTCAGTTCAGCGATGTGAGTCTGGCAAATTTGACCAAGCCGGACATTGAGCCTTTCAATATTGATGTCATGTCTGGACAATTTAATTGGCAAGGCGATGCAGCAGCATGGCAGTTAAGTGTTAATCCCATTCAATTAACTGTTGAAGGCGATAGTTGGCCACAGTCAACGTTCAATCTGCAATTTTCTAACGAACAAGGTTGGCAAGCTGAGAGCAGTTATTTGCGGCTTAGTGATGCAACTGCACTGGCATTACTGAGCCAGACAGCACCAGAGTTTTTGACACAATATCAACCAGCTGGCGATATCCGAGCGCTGCAGCTACAGCTGAATAATCAAAATGAATTGTTATCGATGAAAATGCTAGTGGATGAATTTGCCAGTCAACCAGCTGATGATATTCCAGGGGTGACAGGGCTAAGTTTACAAGTTGAATGGGAGCCAAGCTATGCAAAAGTGCTGGTTAACAGTCGCAACCTAACGATTTTTGCACCGAGTTGGTTACCGGAAGCCATTTACTTTGATGTGGCTGAAGCAAATATTGACTGGCAACAGGATGAAGATCACTGGCAATTCAATCTTTCAGAAATGAACATTTGGAATAACGATTTGAGCTTGCGTGGCAAAATCGGTATTGAACAACAAACGGATACCACATTAGCGGATATTGATATGCAAATGCTCGATGTTGCAGTCGCTAAATGGTTGAGCTATGTACCACGCTCTATTTTAGATCCTGATTATCTTGCATGGGCCGAAGATGCCTATACCAGTGGACAGATCGAAACGGGAACACTTCGTTTAAAAGGTGATTTATCTAAGTTTCCATTTAAAGAAGACGATTCAGCAAATGAATTTGAGTTTGCCTTAAATGTGGTCGATGTCGGCCTGAATTATGGCGAGGGTTGGCCAGTGCTGGAGGCAATTAACGGACAAGTTTTAAGTTCCGGGAATCGTCTCATTATCCTGCCGCGTACAGGAAAGATTGCCGGTTTCAATTTTGTTGATGTTAAAGCTGATATCAATAATGTTTACGAAGGAAAACCGGTATTAGACTTAAAAGGCTTTTTATCGGGCAGCACTCATAATGCACTTCGGTTTTTACAGGAAAGTCCATTAAGTCCCCGATATGGCGAGATCACTGACTGGGTGACAGCACAAGGTAATAGCAATATCGACTTAAAACTGAAAATTCCGCTACTTGACCCTGATGCTACTGATGTTGAGGGATACGTCAGTTTTGAGAGTAGCCAGTTAAATTTGGTAACGCTACAGGGCATGCCTATCGGGGATGTTAAAGGAAAGTTGTTTTTCAATAATGATGGCGTTAAAGCACAAGCCATTACCGCAACTATTTTTTCCCGTCCCGTGACACTGGATGTTGTTCCACAAGCAGAATCGACTCTGGTGACTGCCAAAGGTGAAGTAGACATTCTGCAGCTTGCTGAATTATGGCAAGGGGAAATGCCTGGCTTTGTTCGAGGCATTACACGTTATCAGGCAGATATTGAAATTCGTGAAAAAGCGGTGGGCGACTTTGAAACCGATATACAGGTAACTTCAGAATTAGCTGGTTTAACTATTGATGCACCAGAACCGCTTGGAAAAATGGCAACAGAAAGTCGTCCAATCAGCATACGATTAGACCAGGATCAGCTGCAGCGGCCCATTATTCACCTAAATTACGACGATACATTGAAAGCTGTATGGCTTAAACAGGATCCTGTGAGAGCAGAAATAACGATTGGTATAGCTGACCCGCAGTTACCGACTTCGGGCATTCGTCTAAGAGGACGTTTAAACGAATTATCCATATCGGATTGGACACAGTGGCAGAAACAATGGTTGGCAGATTTGCCTGCTACTGAAAATACCGATAACTGGCCTGCTGTCGAAATTGAATTAGCGGCTGATAGCCTGCAGTTTAATCAGTGGACGCTGAGCGATGTGCAGTCAAAAGTGTTTCAAAGAAATCAAATATGGCAGCTGGAAATCCAGTCAAGACAATTACGGGGTGATATTCGTTGGCCAATGGATGCCACATTATTACCCACCTTGCATTTTGATTTTGTAGATCTGCAATTACCGGCATCTACCAATGATACCGCTGGCCGTAAAAAATTCAGTTCAGACTTGTGGCCCAGTTTTCAGTTGAATATTGATAATTTGACTGTCGACGGCATGCAGTTAGGAAGAGTGCAAGCTAAAGCGCTTCAACAAGGGAATCGCTGGGTATTGGAAAATGCCACTCTGCAGTCAGCCGTGTTACAAGCCAATTTGGACGGTGTTTGGCAAAAAAGTGAATCCACAGATAACAGCCAATTAAATTTACAGCTCAGCAGTAATGATATGGCTGGCTTATTTATGGATTTAGGTTATCAACCTGCGGTTCAATCCAATCAAGCCAATGTGACGGCACAGTTCAGTTGGCCTGATGAGCCATTGAATCTGTCTTTGGCTGAGCTAAAAGGTAAACTGAATCTTCTAGTCAATAATGGTCAGCTGGTTGACGTAGAACCGGGAGCAACCGGAAGAATATTTGGTTTGATGAGTTTTGCTGCCATACCTCGTCGTCTGGCTTTAGATTTCAGTGATTTTTTTGGTAAAGGTTTTGCGTTCCGGCAAATCAGTGGCGATTTTGATTTCGTTAATGGCCTGGCTGTCACTAATAACTTAACCATGCGCGGGGAAAGTGCCACTATCGATGTCTCCGGTCCCATTAATATTGTTGACAGAACCTATCATCAAACTGTTGTAGTGACCCCGAAGGTTTCTTCAACCTTGCCACTTGCCGGCGCAGTTGCGGGGGGGCCGGTAGGGCTTGGTGTTGGTACCGCTATCTATCTGGTTGACCGAATTGCTGGCCGACTATTTGATCGGGATTTGGTCGATATGATCAGTTATCGCTATAGACTTACTGGCACTTGGGATGAGCCTGATCTGTCGTTGAATCGCCCCGAAACACCATAAGTCTAGTCATCTTTCATTTCCAATAGAAGCGGCTATGAAAGATCAATAGGCCCTATGATCTGCTAAGATTGTCATTTTGCCGCGTAGTCCAAATACAATGACAAACTCTCTATTTGAACAATTGGAACAACACATCCTTATGCCTGCTGATCTGCAATCGCAGGATATTGAGCGGGCATTATCGAGTGCCATGCGTCCCGGTGTTGATTTTGCTGATTTGTCGGAACGCAAAACCTTTACC
>JAMDEF010000146.1 GCA_023488305.1 Gammaproteobacteria bacterium
TCCAGTCGAGGCACTATCGAATTGAATGGCAGCAAACGGGTGTGCATCAAGCCTTGTTGCAAGTCCGTATTCAACCGGGATTGCTGCAGTAATAAAATATCGGTCTCACACATCAAACCGAGACATTGGTGCTGTCGGTAACAGATCGCCCAGAAAATCCGGATGAAAGTTTCTTTAATCTATTACAACGCTGTCAGGATCGGCTGACAGAAATGCAGGAACAACTAGCCAACAGAAGCATTATTCCCGCGGCAAATGACTTATTACAGGAGATACAGCAATATTCCGGTTATGTGCCAGCGGATATCGACAATATGGATTCGCTGGCAGATTCATCTGCATTTATTGAACATTCCATGCCGGATATGCAAAGTATCAGCAGCGTTACTCCGGCAACCACTAAAGCCAGCCCACAAAGTTCAGAAAAAATCAGGGTTCGCGCTGACTTATTGGATTACCTGAGCAACTTTGCCGGTGAAGTCAGTATCACCCGCGACCAGGTTACCCAGCAGCATGGTGTGATGCATCTGCAGCTTGAAGAAATGGAAGAAACCGTTGCCCGTTTGCATGAACAATTACGCAAACTGGAAATAGAAACTGAAACGCAGATCCTGTTCCGTTACGAAGATACGGTTCAAGATACCAATGCCGAATTTGATCCATTAGAGCTGGATCGTTTTTCAACTATTCAGCAGCTATCACGCAGCCTCACCGAAACCGTTAACGACTTGAATAACATCAGCCGTTCCATGGGTAATTTGATGCGTGAGACCGATATTTTATTACTGCAGCAATCCCGGTTGAATACGGACTTGCAACAAGGCTTGATGCACACCCGTTTGCTGCCATTCAATTCGATAGTGCCTCGACTGGAAAGAATCGTCAGACAAACTAATAGCGAATTGGATAAACAATCTCAATTACTGGTTAGTGGGGCTGATTTAGAACTTGATAGAACCATTCTTGATCGGCTGGTTGCACCAATTGAACATATTCTGCGTAATGCCATCGCCCATGGTCTGGAAACCGCTGACCAACGTGCACAACACGGAAAAGATCCCGTAGGTAGATTACAAATCACTATGCAACGAGACGGCTCTGAGGTGTTAATCACTATTACTGATGATGGTCAGGGACTGAATATTGAAAAAATCAAACAGCGTGCAATCGATCAAAACTTAATTGACCCGTTTAACATTCCTAACGAGCAATCACTGATTCAGTTGATCCTCACTTCAGGATTCAGTACAGCCGACAAAATCTCACAACTTGCCGGCCGTGGAGTTGGTATGGATGTAGTGAGTAACGAAATCCGTGCCCTTAAAGGCCGTTTATCCATCAGTTCTCAACCTGGCAAAGGCACCCAGTTCCACTTGCGATTGCCATTAACGCTGTCAGTGATGCAGGCCTTATTGATTTCGGTAAATCAACAACAGTTTGCTGTTCCATTATCTGCAGTTACTGCGGGCGAACGCATTAGCCTGCAACGCATCCGCGAATTAATGGCACAGGAAAAACCAACTTACACTTTCCATGGCGAACATTATGACTTTGTACCATTAAGCAACCTGCTCGGCCAGCCACTGAATTTGCTCGACAATCTGCGACAACAAATGCCATTACTATTATTCCGTAGTGGCGATGTCAAAGTTGCACTGGCTGTTGATAATATCGATAGCAATCGTGAGATTGTTATTAAATCCGTCGGAGCACAACTGGGGCAGATTGACGCGATAAATGGTGCGACTATTCTTGGCGATGGTCGTGTTGTATTTATCCTCGACATCCCGACCTTAATTGATAGCTATCAAACGCCAACCGGAACCTCTAATCTGCAACAGGCCAGTGAAAGCTATCAACAGGTGGCGCCTGACCGTAAACCTTTGGCGATGATTGTCGATGACTCTATTACTATGCGTAAGGCAACTGGCAGCCTGTTAGGTCGCCTGGGCTTTGATGTGGTGACCGCAAAAGATGGGGTCGAGGCGCTGGCACAACTTTATGAGCAAACTCCTGATATCGTTTTATTAGATGTGGAAATGCCGCGCATGGACGGCTTTGAGTTCGCCTCGATCATTCGCAATGATGTTCAGTTTAAACACTTACCCATTGTGATGATCACCTCGCGTACTGGTGAAAAACATCGTCAACGTGCTATGACTATCGGGGTCAATGCCTATCTTGGTAAGCCTTATCAAGACGATGAGCTGATCATCTCAATGAAACAACAGTTGGGTAACCGCTATCCTGCTGAGCAACGATAAACATAACAAAGGCAAATATGAGCAAAGAATCTGATTTTATTCATTGCATGTTGATTCCGCTGCGACAACATTATTTGTTGCTGCCGAATCCAACCATTGCCGAAGTTATTCCATTACCACGTCTTACGGATAGTGACATCGATTCTGCCTGGTATATCGGCCAGTTTTTCTGGCGTGATTTACCATTGCAGGTGATAGATCTCGAAATGTTAATCGGTAGTGGACAACAAAATACCCGTCAAATAAATAAGCTTTGCGTGATTAACGGCATTAACAATGAAGCGAAAATCAAACATTATGCGGTTGCCTGCTGTGGTGCTCCGCAACTAATAACAATCAATGAAACCGCCCTGCAACCTACCCACGATATTGTTGATTCGGACTGGTTACATTGTCAGATCAAGATCGGCTCCAACGTGGCTTTTATTCCAAAATTAGACAATATTGAAACTCATCTGCAAAACAGTTTGTCCGGTAATACATCGTCTGACAATTTGCTTTAAGATACCCGCATGAAAAATCACATCCGTATAGCTATGCTGCTAATGCTTGCAGCCTTTTTACCTGTTCAGGCCATCGCCGCAACAGATATCAATCAACAACGCAAAATCTATCAGCAAGCAAAAAAAGCGCTGCAAACGCACCAGCTTGCTCAATTCAGACAATTGCGTGAGCAGTTGGATGATTATCCGCTGCAAGAATATCTGGATTATTTATATCTGCAGCACCGGATAAATGATTCTGAAGCCGCAAACATCAAACGCTTTCTGCAGACACGGGAAGAAAGTTTTTTCAAAGCCCGGCTGCGCAGCGCCTGGCTGGATAAACTAGCAAGAGAGCAACAATGGCAACAATATCTGGAGTTTTATCAAGCCCCTCAGTCTGCTGCCCGTGAATGTCATTATGCACGTGCTTTAATTGCCACCAATCAACAACAAGCAGCAGTTGAAGCATTTGAGAAACTTTGGCTGGTGTCGACTTCTCAAGATAAAGCCTGTGATCCAGTATTTCAGACGGCAACCCAACGCGGCTGGCTGACCGATGATTTGCGCTGGCAGCGAATGATGCTGGCATTACGCAATCAACAGTTCCCATTGGCTAACTTCTTAGCTAAAACAGTGCAACAGAGTGGTTCGGCTCAAGCATGGGCCAAACGCTGGGAAGATATTCATAACAATCCTGTCAGCTTGCTATCACAACTTCCTGCCGCAGCGCCAAGTCAAGGCGTGTCTCTGGCTCAGGATGTGCCAATGGCGCGTGAGATTGTTGTTTATGGTTTAAAACGCCTAGCGAGACAAGATTTCGAAAAAGCTTATTTCCACTGGAAACGTTTGCAAAACAGCTATTTGTTTTCGATTGATGAACGCCATGATGTGCAAGGCACTATTGGCATGTGGGCAGCATTAAATAAAGATGATAGAGCGCTTTATTTTTATGGTGACACACCGAATCACCCTTGGCGGGTACGCGCGGCCTTATGGCAACAAAACTGGAAAGAAGTACAAAAAGCCATCGGCAGTCTGGATGAAGAAGTTCGTCAGGAACCCCGCTGGCAATACTGGTTAGCCAGAAGTCTGGCTGAATTAGGCCAGCGTACTGAAGCTGAAGCCATATGGCGGACATTAGTGGACGAACGCGATTTTTACGCCTTTCTCGCCGCTGACAAAGTTGGCGCAGACTATGCCATGAATAACCGGCCGATTGTTGCTGAAGCTGCTGAGAATACTGCCATCGTTAATTCGGCTTCGGTAAAACGCATGCGTGAGTTTTACCTGCAGGATGAATTACTGGATGCGCGCCGCGAAGCCTATTTTATGCAGCAGACTTTGACGCCACGCGAGCTACAGATAGTCGCAAATGAAACCCACAAATGGGGTTGGCATAACCAAACAATCGCGCTACTAGGTGCTGCACGCTATTGGGATGCAGTGGATTTACGTTTTCCGGTGCTTTATGGCAACGAAATGCGGCAAGCCAGTACCAATGTCGGAGTTGATGCGTCATGGCTGCTTGCTATTGCCAGACAAGAAAGTGCCTTTAATCCTCAAGCACGGTCCCATGCTGGTGCGATGGGCTTAATGCAAGTGATGCCAGCGACTGGCAAACAGATTGGCGGTTGGCTCAACAAACCATTAAATCAGGATTCTGAACTCTACAACCCAGCACGCAACATTGAAATGGGCAGTTTTTATATCAGACGCATGCAAGATCAATTTCAAAGTAATCCGGTATTGGCAACTGCCGCCTATAATGCCGGGCCGCATCGTGTTTCGCGCTGGTTACCGGAACAAACCATGCCTGCTGATATCTGGGTAGAAAATATTCCATTTACCGAAACGCGCCGTTATGTCCGTGCAGTACTCAGTTTTGCTGCAACCTACGACTATCAGCTAGAAGTTCCCATCAAGCGAATGTCAGAAAGGATGCCTGCCGTTCGCCCAAGAACGCGTTAACCTTTTGATATGAAAATATTTAAAGTAGGTGGCTGTGTTCGGGATCGCTTACTGGGCTTACCGGTAAAAGACCGGGACTGGGTCGTTGTAGGCAGTAATGTCGAGGAAATGCTCGCTCAGAGATTTAGACCCGTGGGCAAAGATTTTCCAGTTTTTCTGCACCCAGACACCCATGAAGAATATGCACTGGCACGCACTGAGCGCAAAACCGCGCCCGGCTACCATGGCTTTGAATTTCATGCCTCTCAGGATGTCACCTTAGAAGAAGATTTAGCCAGAAGAGATCTGACTATCAATGCCATGGCAGAAGATGCTGATGGCAATGTTATTGACCCGTTTAACGGACAAGCTGACATACACAACAAAATCTTGCGTCATGTCTCCCCCGCTTTTGTTGAAGATCCCGTTCGTGTGTTGCGTTTGGCACGTTTTGCAGCTCGCTTCGACTTTCAAGTTGCCGATGAAACCAAACAGTTAATTTCCCAAATGATCGCGAATGGCGAACTGGAACATCTGGTCGTAGAACGGGTATGGCAAGAATTGGAAAAAGCTTTATTGAGCAGCCACCCATCACGGTTTTTTTACTGTCTGCGAGAAGTGGGTGCCTTAACGACTCTTTTTCCAGAAATTGATCGGCTGTTTGGCGTTCCGCAAATTCCTAAATGGCATCCCGAGGTCGATACCGGTGTACATGTGATGCTGGTATTGGACCAGGCAGCCAGACTCAGTGATGATCTGGCCGTACGCTTTGCTGCGTTATGCCATGATTTGGGAAAAGGCACGACACCACAGGATATTCTGCCAAGTCATAAAGGCCATGAAGAACGCAGTATAGCCTTGACTCAACAACTGTGTGAACGCCTGCGAGTACCTCGAGAAATCAGCCACTTAGCCATAAAAGTCGCTGAATTTCATACCCATAGCCATTTGCTATTCGAGTTGTCCGCTGCAGAAGTATTGGCTGTCTTTGAAGGTCTGGATGCATTTCGCAAACCCCAACGGTTTTCACAATATCTGTTGGCCAGTGAAGCCGATTTCCGTGGACGCCCGGGATACGAAGATGCGGATCTACCTGAAAAAGCGGCTTTTCAAGCCTGTTTTGATGCGAGTCGAGAAGTTAACGCCGCACCGTTTATAGCAAAAGGCTTACAAGGCCCTGCAATCGCTGCCGCCATCGCGGAAAAACGTTGCCAGATTATCGATGAAAAGCTTGAGCCGTTTCGTAAAAAACACTGAGACGGCAACAGCCCGACCATTACAGCGCTATGTGCATAACGTATACTATTTTCATTTTTTATCAGACAGGATCTTTTCATGAGCAGCCAAATCTCCGCCAACTGGACCAGTGTTAACGCCGCCTGTCAGCCTCTGGTTGATAAATTAATCGACAATGCTCAAGCCCTGCAATTAGAAATCAGCTATTTATCCAATGGCACCCGCGTAGTTGATGCCGGTATCAAAGCCACCGGTGGTCTGGAAGCGGGTCGTTTAATTGGTGAAATCTGTATGGGCGGATTAGGTACGGCCACCCTGGGCAGTAACAGCGGCTTTGCTGAATGGCCCTGGTCAGTTAATGTGCATGCTAAAACTCCAGTCTTGAGCTGCCTGGGCAGTCAATATGCTGGCTGGAGTCTGTCACATAAAAGCGAAGATGTTAAATTCTATGCACTGGGTTCGGGACCTGGTCGTGCATTGGCTGCTCGTGAAGAATTATTCAAAGAGTTTGGTTATCAGGATAAAGCTGATTCTACTGTCATTGTGCTGGAAGTCGACAGTATGCCGCCAGTTGAAATCGCCGAGAAAATTGCTGACAACTGCGCCATTAAACCGGAAAACCTGACATTAATTTTGACCCCAACCACCAGCTTGGCTGGTGTAATGCAAATTGCCATTCGTGTGCTGGAAGTGGCTATGCATAAAGCCCATACCCTGCATTTCCCTATGGATAAAATTGTCGATGGTTTTGGTACAACCCCTGTTGCACCGCCGGGTGGCGACTTCATGACTGGTATGGGCCGCACCAACGACGCCATTCTTTATGGCGGTACTGTGCACCTGTTTGTGAACAGCAGCAACGATGAAGCAAAGGATCTGGCAGAAAAAATGCCTAGTAACACTTCGTCAGATTATGGTCGCCCATTCGGCCAGATTTTTAAATCGTATGAATACGACTTTTTCAAAATTGACCCAATGCTGTTCAGCCCGGCCAAAGTCATTATTACCAGCACCCAAACCGGCAAGAGCTTTACTGCAGGTGAGCTGAATGCTGACTTATTGAAACAATCCTTCGGGTTTTAATATTTGACTATGCCCCATGCCCGCATTGCCATTTTTAACGATACTCATGGTTGGCACAGCGTCCAGTTAACTGAGGCTTTGTCAGCTCTAGGCATGGAGGCTGTGCTTATCGATCTGGCAGATTGCCGAATCGATACGCGAAGCCCGACCGGATTGGTCATTCCACAGTTTGAGACAACATTGCCAGATGCTGTTCTGGTTCGCGGCATTGCTCCAGGAAGTCTGGAACAAATTACTTTGCGCATGGATGTTTTGCATACTCTGGCAGAATTAGGGGTACCTGTTCTTAATCCTGCCCATGCCATTGAACTGACGGTTGATAAAGCTCGAACATCCTTAAAACTTCATTTAGCCAATATTCCCTCACCCCAAACCTGGGCCTGTGAAAATCGGCAGCAAGCTCTGCAAATCGCTGGTGAAGAGCTTGCGAAAGGTTTTAATCTGGTCGTTAAACCCTTATTTGGTTGTCAAGGAAAAGGCATTCAACGAATTGAACATATATCGCAATTGGATCAACTGACTGTGGTCGGTGAGGCCTATTACCTGCAACATTACGTTGCACCAGCCCAAACCGGTCACTGGCAAGATTGGCGGCTAATGGTGGTTCAAGACGAAGTTGTTGCTGCCATGACGCGTCGTTCAAGTCACTGGATCACTAACTTTGCGCAAGGTGCCAGTTGCTTTGCCAGCACCGTTACACATGAAATGGCGCAGCTTGCAATTCAGGCGACAGCAATTGTAGAGGCACCTTATGCCGGAGTCGATCTGATTCAGGATCAGCAAGGTCGTTTCAGTGTATTGGAAGTAAATAGCGTACCGGCCTGGAAAGGTTTGTATCAGGCCACTGGAATTGATATTGCCGGTCGACTTGCCTCTATGGTGGCCTCACATATTCAACACACCAAACAGGTATCGTTTCCCGAACATGTTGGATGAACAACAGATTACTGAATGTGTCCGCTGGGCCTGTGAACAAGAGGTCAACGCCCCAAAACCCGGTAATGTGAATGTGTGGAGTGATGGCCATAATATGGCTGTGCAGGACTTTTTAAAAAGTGCCAAAGCTATTTCTCCCATCATGGCTCAACCAAATCTCAGTGTTGGTCAACGAATTCTGCAAGCTATAGAGGCCACGCGTCAGGTTGTTAATTGCAACACCAATCTGGGCATTGTGCTGTTGTTTGCCCCACTGTGTGATGCAGTTCAGCGCTGCTCCAGTTTTGATACGTTATCCTTTGAGCTCGAAAAAACATTAAGCCAGTTGACATTGGAAGATGCCCATCTTTGTTATCAGGCCATTCGTCTAGCCGAAGCGGGTGGAATGGGCGAACAAACCGAACAAGACATTAATCAACAACCCAGTGTGACCCTCTTAGAAGCCATGGCATTAGCGCAACATCGGGATACTATTGCTTTGCAATATGTTAATAATTACCAGCAAGTATGGGATATCGGCTATAAACAATTGACAGAAGCGCTGAAATGTGGGGAAAAGGTTGAATGGGCAGCCACATTCGCGTATCTTTACTTACTAGCAGGTGTGCCGGATACGTTAATTATCAGAAAGCAATCCCGGCATATCGCCCAGACAGTGGCACAGAAGGCACAGTTATTTATTTTAAAAATGAATAAAAATAGACCCCTAAGCAATTCAACAGCTGAGCTGACCGTCTGGGATCACGAATTAAAGAGTCACGCCATAAATCCCGGAACCTCCGCAGATATGACCGCAGCAGCTTTGCTGCTTTTTGCGTTTGAGCAGGCGTTTGATTTGAACCGAATTTCAGTAGCACGATGCTTATAGCGGGCGGCACTGAGCAGGTGATACGTTCCTTTATTACGTATAAACCTCAACCTCACGAAAACGGTTGAGGAAAAAATGAGCCTTTTTGACAATTTTTTTGGAACAGGAAAATATAACATGCCAGTTATCGATCGCGTACTTGTAGGTGAATCCTTAGTCATTGAAGATGGTGACTTAGACAACGTTGCTCACATTGACTTATTAATGGGCCCACGTGGTTCAGCAGCAGAAGATGCTTTCTGCCGCACTATGACCGACCAGAAACAAGGTGTTAACGGCCTGTTGGCTGTAGTTGCACCTAACCTGATGGTCAAACCAGCCACCGTTATGTTCAACAAAGTAACCATCAAAAACATGAAACAAGCTGTGCAAATGTTTGGTCCTGCACAACGTGGTGTTTCTGTTGCCGTTGCTGAATGTGTTGAAGATGGCACTATCCCTGCCAGTGAAGCTGATGATTGCTTCATTTGCGTTGGTGTATTCATTTCACCAACTGCTGACAGCGATGAAAAAATCCAAGACTGGAACTACCGTGCGACTAAAGAAGCTATCAAACGTGCAGTAGCTCGTGAGCCTAAAGCGGCTGACGTTGTTGCACAATACAAAGCTTCTGAACACCCATTTGGTGCTAAGTAAGTTTTAGACTGATTGTAGATGCCACCCTTCGGGGTGGCATTTTCAGTTCATTATCTGGCGTATCGTATCAACGCTAAGTTCGCCTTTGTGCAATGCACTGGCAATCAGTACGCCTTTGATACCTGTTTCCATCAAATCTGTTAAATCTTCTTTTCCCCGAACACCACCCGCCGCTACTAACTCTGCATTTGGTTTGAGCAATTGTATTTTTCTTAATAATTGCCTATCCGGACCGCCATCACTACCCACACTATCCAGACTCATGACGATGATTGTGTCAGGCCATAAATCACTCAGATCGAGTAAATCAAATTTACCTAATAAATTTCCCTGTCGAAAATCCAATGACAAGATAAATTCGCTTGGCTGAAGCTGCTCTAATAAGCCCAGATCTTCAAGACTTTCACTTCCCAATATTGGCTTGAGGTTTGGGATATCGTGCCAAATTAACCAATCATCCAGATTGCGGATCCCTGTATCCAGCCAGATGGTTAATTGCGGAAAGAGCTGGTGCAATTGCAGATAAAAGGCTTTATCTATTTTGCCGGTTTCAATCGCATCAAGATCAGCTATATAAAGCTCGGTAAATGGAAACCACATTAATAACTGTTGGATCACTGCATTTGGATAAACACTGGAGGTAAGCTGTGACTTCAAAGGCAGATAGTGATCACGTTGACCGCCACGAGCATGCACAACCTTGCCCCCCATTAAATCAATGACCGGTATAATCAGCACTTCTTTAATAAACCTCAGAAAAATGAACTTAGTCGTCTACGAGCATATCACCAGTGGCGCATTGTGTGATGAGCAGTTACCGGTATCCCTCGCACACGAAGGCGAGATGATGCTTCATGCCATTGTGCAAGACCTGCTTCGGCTCAGTCATATTCATATCACTGTTCTGCAGGATACACGTCTGATGCTCCCAGAGTGGCTGACAAGCTCGCAGAGAATCACCATACTCAGTTGCGCCAATCAGCAGGAATTTGAACAACAATGGCAGACCTGCTTACGTGAACACATCTATTTTTTACTGATTGCACCAGAGACTGACTACACGCTTTTATCATTGCAACAACAAGTCCTAGCGGCGAATAAAACCTACTTTGGATGTTCCGCGGAGGCGACCAGGCAGTGTAGTGACAAACTTCGCTGCTATCATCTGCTGCAAACAGCAAATATTCCGACACCGACCAGCTATTCCGCCAGCAACGCTCTATTGGATGTGTGCCTGATTAATCAGTCATATATCGTCAAGCCACTGGACGGGGCGGGCTGTCTGGAGACGTTCAAATTTGATTCTGTAATACAAACTCGAGAGTTTTTGTTCTCCTTACCGCAGGACCGTCGGGACAGATTGATTGTGCAACCCTGTATTGAGGGTGCAACATTAAGTCTGAGCATTTATGTCGATGGAGAAGACATTCAACTGCTTTCAATTAATGAACAATTAATCGAACAACACGCCTCACAACTTGTCTTTCATGGGTGTGCCATAAATAGTGATGTTACGCGGCAATTTAGCCAGCAGCAGGCAACGCAGCTTGCCATCAACATCTATCAGGCTATTGCAGGATTATCAGGCTATGTTGGTATTGATTTTATCCTGAGTAAGCAAGGTCCGGTGGTGGTCGATATCAATCCCCGACTGACCACGGCTTATGTGTATTTATCGACTAACGGTTTGCACAACCCTGCTCTGCCGTTATGGCAGCATTTACAACGTTTGAATCAACAAGAAGCGCAATATGCATAGACAAGAGAAAGGCTGTTTCACAGGTTGGGACATTGGCGGGGCGCATCTAAAGGTGGTTCGTTGTGACACCGAGGGACAACTGCTGCAAGCCATTGAGCTGCCATGTCCGCTTTGGTTAGGTAAGGATGCTTTGCGAAAAGCCATCCGGCTGGCCATCGACACACTGAATAATGAATTGGATCAGCAACTGATCACAATGACCGGAGAGTTGGCTGATTGTTTTGCCGACAGAGCCAGCGGCGTCTCAGAAATTCTCTCTTGTATGTCTGAATACTTTCCTACCGATCGGTTATCCGTTTTCAGTAAGGATGGCTGGTTAAGTCAAGAGGAAGGTCGAACTCAGTGGGATAAAGTCGCTTCTATGAACTGGCTGGCCAGCGCACAATTAGTTGCCACACAGTATTCAGCAGCCCTGTTGATCGATTGTGGTAGTACCACAACTGACATCATTGCACTGGATAACTCCACACCTCAATTAACTGCTTATGATGATCAAGGCAGATTAAGCAGTGGTGAACTGCTCTATACCGGGGTTATTCGCACACCATTAATGGCTGTCAGCCAGAAGTTACCTTTTCGAGGTCACTGGCAAACCACCACTTCTGAAGTATTTGCCACTACAGGTGATTGCTGGCGCATTGTGGATGAATTAAGCGCTTCACAGATAAATGATAAGAGTGCTGATGGTAACGATTGGCAGCTTGAAAACTGCCAACGCAGATTAGCTAGAATGCTGGGCACCGATGCTGGTTTATTTACTGCAGCTGATTGGCACAATGTCGCAGTGTGGTTTACTGAGCAACAATTACAGCAGATCCACAATGCCTGCTTACAAGTGTTGTCTGCCCAGAGCGGTTTTGACCAACAAGTGCCGATAATCGGCGCCGGTAGCGGACGGTTTATCACCAAGATAATAGCCAACCGTTTAAACCGTCCCTATGTAGATTTTGATACTTTGCTCGGATTGCATGACAATGCTGCCGCCTATGCACCGGCCAGCGCACTAGCGCTTCTGGCCCAAAGACAGTTCACGTAAAATACCCTGATGACCATTAAATTGCCGCCATTAAGTGCTGAGCTGCCCTACCACGCTGATAGCGATATTCTGTTTGCGGCCATCCGCGATTTGCCTTGGGCCGTTTTTCTGGATAGCGCGACGACTCAAGGTGAAAATGGCCGCTTCGATATTATCGCAGCAGATCCATTTATTACCCTGCAAACCCGGGATCAAACCACAACCATTCACTATCGTGACACAGCAGATCAATTTTCCAGTGATGATCCTTTTGCTTTACTGCAAACCATACTGCAGCAATATGCCCAACCTTTAAGCGACTTTCCTTTTTGCGGCGGTGCTATCGGTTATTTCAGCTACGATTTGGGAAGGAGAATTGAAAAGCTGCCTGGGCTTGCCATGGATTCGGAGCAGATCCCGGAAATGGCTGTTGGTATATACGATTGGGCGGTTATCAATGATCATCAACAACAACGTTGCTGGTTAGTCAGCTATGGAATAAATCCTGATACACAGCGTAAGTGGTCAAATCTATTAAACCGGGTGCAACAGCCTAAAAACACAGATTCCACCAGTTTTAAAGTCTCGGGTGAACTACGTTGCAATCTGACTCAAACGGCTTATCAGGCAGCATTTGAAAAAATAAAAACCTACATTACCGAAGGTGACTGCTATCAGGTCAATTTGGCGAAGCGTTATGAAATAATTGCCGAAGGCGATCCGTGGATTGCCTATCAGCAATTACGTAAACAGAATGCCGCACCTTTTTCGGCTTTCTTAACTACGCCAGAAGCTACCGTATTGAGCTCTTCACCTGAGCGTTTATTACGCGTTAAAGACAAACAAGTTGAAACCAAACCGATTAAAGGCACACGTCCACGCGATCTCAGCGATCCAGAACGTGACAGATTACTTGGTAGACAATTACAGGATAGCCTTAAAGATCGTGCAGAAAACCTGATGATCGTGGATTTACTGCGCAATGATCTGGGTAAAGTCTGTGAGCCGGGCTCAATTTCTGTTCCGACGCCTTTTGCTCTTGAATCTTTTGCCACCGTTCACCATCTGGTCAGTACCATCACTGGCACTTTGGCCACAGATCAACACACCGTTAGTTTGTTACGCGCTTGTTTTCCGGGTGGCTCGATAACTGGCGCGCCCAAATTACGCGCCATGGAAATTATCGAAGAACTCGAACCACAACGTCGAGGTGTGTATTGCGGGAGCATTGCTTACATTGGTTTTGATGGCAATATGGACAGCAACATCACTATCCGTACTTTAGTATTTAGCGATAATCGCCTGCGGTTCTGGGCGGGTGGTGGCATTGTAGCCGACTCTGAACTTGAGGCGGAGTATCAGGAAGTGGCTGATAAAGCCGCAGCCATGCTCGCACTGGTGGAGTCTTTACGCTAGATGCTTATTGTGAAACTGGGCGGCAGTCTATATCGCACAGCAGAGCTTAAATCCTGGTTAACATTGTTAGCCGACTTCGCACAGCATGAGTCAGTAGTGATTGTTCCCGGTGGCGGGCCTTTTGCTGATCTGGTTCGTCAAGCACAGGCATTGCATGAGTTTGATGATCAACATGCGCACCATATGGCACTGCTGGCGATGGCACAATACGGGCTGATTTTGCATGCTTTGCAACCGTCTGCCATTACCATCAATACTCCAGCCCAAGCACCCACCAGCGGCCAACTGGCTATCTGGTTGCCAGACGATCAGTTATTGCAAGCTGAAGAATTAATGCAGAACTGGGACATCACCTCAGATAGCCTTGCGCTCTGGTTTGCCCAGCAACACGCTCAGAGCAAATTAGCACTTATCAAGTGTGTGCCCGTCATAACTGGTGACATTTGTGTATTAAGTGAAAACGGCGTTATCGACCAGGGTTTTCGAGCTCTGTTTCAACAACATCCAGTTGAGACTTATCTTGTTCATTATCAACAGCTGAATAATTTCCCCAAGAGTGGTGTTGTACTCGGATGAGTGATCAACAAACTGCGTTATCCACTGTGTTGCAGGATTTAATAAGCCAAGCTTTAAATCGCACTAATATGACTGCTGAGCAACAGCAGCAACTGCTCAAGCAGATTGACAGTATTTTGTTCGCTGCACAGCGCCACAGCCAGTCCAATTGGGCTGGACATATGACGACTGCGGTAGATGAAATTGCAGCATTGGGACAGCTGTTAGCGAGTCTACATCAAGGTAATTTACTCTCGTCAGAGCTCTATCCCGAACTCAGCATGATTGAAAGCGATATCTTTACTTTTTTCTGTCCTTTATTTGGTCAAGCATCAGGTCATGTCACCCATGGAGGCAGCTATGGCAATCTGGACGCCCTATGGCAGGCACGAAAAAAATACGGTCACTATTCAAAACGGGTTTATGCCAGCGACCAGTCGCATTACTCCATCGCCAAGGCTTGCGACCTGTTGGGTTTAGAGCTTCAACTGACACCATCTAATCCGCTGCAGCAAATTGACATCCTTGCACTAGAGATGGCCTGTAAACAACAGCCTCCCATGGCAATTGTAGCTACCTCAGGCACAACCAGCAGTGGGCAACTAGACGATATAATTGCCATCAAACAGATCACTCAGCAACTACCCTGCTGGTTACATGTTGATGCCGCTTGGGGTGGATTTTTGAGCTTGATTGACGGTAGTCCTCTAAGCGCAGAACAACTCGGGCAAGCAGATTCAGTGTGTTTTGACCCACATAAAAGTTTGGGTCAACCACGGCCTAGCGGGTTATTGATGTATCAAAACGAAATAAACCAAACCCCCTTCTCAACCCAGTACTTAAGCCAGTCACCTCGCGACGTGTTATTGGGGTCATATGGTGGTGAGCTGTTACTGCCGTTATGGTTAACAATTAAAACCTTGGGAAAAACCGGTTTAGCCAGTCAAGTTCAAGCAAAACTTGGTGAGTCACGGCAATTTTCCAGTTTTATCAATCAACAATCTGGCTGGTGGGCACAGGGCTCCCCGACTGGCATCGTCTGTTTTACGGCACCACAAAGTCCATTATCAAGTTTGGTTGAGAAAGGGATTTTTTCGCAAACGGTATTGGCTGGAAAATCGGTATATCGAGCAGTATTTGCCAGTCATACCACACGCTCTGATGCATTAGTTAGCGATCTGGCGCCCTTTCTGTAATCTGTTTTTGTACATCATCAAAGCGTCGTAACCAAGGTTTGACTTTATTTAACGGCGAGGGCCATTGTTTACTTGAGCGCGTCGCTACATCTCTTGATGGATACACACCATAAATCAATGCATACCAGACTTTATCGTCTCGCATACTTTCAAAAATCGCTACATTACCAGTGAGTGAGTGCTTTTTCACAAATCTTTCAATTTCAGCATTATCCCATGAGCCCATTAACTGAAAAGTAAAAGCTTTCCCAGATTGCTGTAAAACCCAGTCTTTATCTTTTATTGTTGTATCAACCAATAATATGTCGGGTTTCGATACTGGGGCAGGAGAGGGAATTAACTCAACAGGCTTCATTTCTTCAACAGGTGGAATTGATTGTTGCTCATCGATTGATGTTTCTGTTTCCGTAGCTTCTGCCAAATTATTCTGCGCAGCCTCGGTAGTAGCTATAGCAGTAATCGATTCCGCTGGAATGATCTCTGTCTCCAGTATCTCTGGGGTTAATTCAGGTTCTGGCATAACTGGTTCAAACTCTAAGGCAAGCTCTGGTTCGGGTTCAGTCATCTCCGCTGCAGGTTCTGCAACTGTTTGCTCAAGTTCATCAAGCAATTCTAATAATTCCAAACGATCCGCTTCTGCCACGCTGGTGAGTTCTTCAGGCTCATTAACTATCACCATGGGGAGCTCTTCAGTTAAATCGTTGTTGCTAAGTACATCATCCTGGATGGCGTCTTTATCAGTAATAAACCAGTCGTTTATCTGTTGCTGATAAACCAATATTGCAGCTAATAAGACCACTATTGGCGCTAGCCCAAACCATTTATTCCATTTAAAGCGAATTTTATTGAGTTTGGGGCTGATAGCTGGGAGTTTAAAACTGAGTGGAAGTTGCAACTGGCGGGCTTTGCCCTGCCCCAATAAAAATTGGTGTGCCGCTTGATTCAGCTTTGCCGGGTTACCAGCTGACTGGCGATAAAAACGTGCTAATGCTCTTTCATTAAAAGGGCTATCCCCATTGAAACCAGCGCCTTGCAGTCTCTGTAACAAATATGCGGCTGTCTCAGCGGATGGGATCGGACTAAGCATTAACGATTGCAAACGATCATTATCAGTCGTGAAAGCATCGGCAGAGACATCCGTTAATACGGCCCGCCACAGATGTTTATCTGCATGCTGCCAGTCTAGCCAGGCCTTTAATTGCTGACGAAGCGGCTCTGCCAGTTTACTGACATCATCAATCAACAAAACCGGTCGAATTTGTAAAGCTTGCAGCTGTTGTAATCGCTGCTGCAACAACTGTAGATTATTGCTGCCGAGTGTATTTTCTTGAGGAGCACCAAAGACTTGAAGGCACCGGCTAACCATAAACTGAATGGTGAGTGATGGTTCTGCCTGAATGAAACAAAAACGCAGATCGTCACCACCAAGATTCATTAAGGCTTTTAATGTGGTCGTTTTACCCAATCCTTTGGGTCCGTAGAGAAACGGAACTTTATCGCTGGCTCTCAACAGATGCAGCACCAAATCAAGACGCTGCTTTATTTCTGGCCCCAGATACAAACCAGCGTCACTCACCTCAGATTTAAATGGATTGCTCTGAAGCGCTAATCGCGAAATATATTTTGGTTCAGCTGCCGCTGCCTTCATTGCATTACTCAGTTCCAGCAGTAAATTTTGTCAGTGTCTCGGCCAGTGCTTGTGCATCATAATCATCGGAAATAATCGCCTGACCAATATCGCGCAGCAATACCAGGCGGATCAGTCCATCCTGAACTTTTTTATCAACTGACATCAAGTCCATAAAGTCAGCCGAACTTAAATTTCCAGGAACCGTAACGGGCAAGTTAGCTGCAAGCATAATTTGCCGAATCCGCGTGACTTTATCTTCGCTTAGCCATCCCATGCGCAGGGATAAATCAGCTGCCATCACCATGCCAATCGCAATAGCTTCACCATGGAGACAGTGGCCATACCCACATCCGGTCTCAATAGCATGACCAAAAGTGTGTCCAAGGTTTAATAAAGCCCGTACGCCTTGCTCGCGTTCATCATCGGCCACTATCGTGGCTTTATCCTGACAAGATCGCGCAATCGCTTGTGCTAATGCAGCCGGATCTCGCGCTATCAGCAATGACATATTCTGTTCCAGCCAGTTAAAAAACTCGCTGTCATTAATCAAACCATATTTAATGACTTCAGCTAGGCCGGAAGAAAACTGCCGATCATCCAAAGTATTTAATGTAGCGGTATCAGCCAGCACGCACTGCGGTTGATAAAACGCGCCAATCATATTTTTGCCCAGCGGATGATTTACCGCAGTTTTCCCGCCCACAGAGGAGTCAACTTGTGAAAGCAAAGTAGTGGGAACCTGAATAAATGGTACACCTCGTTGGTAACACGCCGCAGCAAACCCTGCCATATCACCAATAACACCGCCTCCCAACGCAATGATGGTCACTTGACGGGACAAACGTGCTTCCAATAAACGATCAAAAATTTGCTGCATCACTGCCAGCGTTTTGTATTGTTCACCGTCAGGTAATATGGCCACCTCAACGCGATAATCAATTAAAGTCGCTTTCACAACATCCAAGTACAACGGCGCCACGGTTTCATTAGTGACGATCAATACTTCCTTGCCACGAATATGCGCGCTAAACAAGCTGCTTTCGGCAAGCAAATCTTCGCCAATGTATATAGGATAACTGCGTTCGCCAAGCGCAACTTGAAGTGTATTCATCATAATTTGCTATCTTTTGTTTTTAGTTGTTGCAGCTGTTTTATCACTGCATTTACGGTTCGCGTGACAGACTGATCACCAGTTTGTAAAACCACATCTGCCACTTCACGATATAAAGGATCACGTTGCGCCATTAACAGTTTAATTTGCTGGCGACGGTCACCTACTTGCAACAATGGCCGACTGGTATCTCGTGAAGTGCGCCGGAAAAGTTGCTCTGCCGAAGCAGCCAGATAAACAACCTTACCGCGTTTCAGATTACGCCGGTTTTCTTCAGCAAGTACCGCGCCACCACCCGTTGCCAACACGATATTTTCCATAGCCGTGAGTTCAGCAATGATTTTTTGTTCACGTTCTCTGAAACCCGCCTCGCCTTCCATTTCAAAAATCCAGGAAATAGACACGCCAGTGCGTTTTTCAATCTCACGATCGCTATCAAAGAACTTGAGGTGCAGCTTCTTAGCAAGCTGTCGACCAATGGTCGACTTTCCAGAGCCCATTGGCCCCACCAGAAATATATTACCTGAAATCACGCGGCTAATGACTCAACTGTTTTATCCGTGAAAAAAAAAACCGGATCGTAGTAGATCCGGTTTTTTATCTTAACTGAAAAAGCTGGATTTAATAATCCATACCTTCCTTAATAATTTTCGGCGTCACAAAAACCAACAACTCACGTTGCCGATTTTCATTCAGATCATTTTTGAACAAGAAGCCGACATAGGGTAAATCACCAAAAAACGGTACGCGTGTTGAGGTCTGTGTGGTGGTTTGTTCATAAATACCCCCCAGTACGACAGTTTCGCCATTGTCGACGAGCACCTGAGTGCGCACACTACGCGTATCAATGCTCGGTACGCCAAGGAAAACCGCTCCTACTTCATCTTTGTTCACCTCAAGATCCATCACAATGCGATCATCCGGGGTAATTTGTGGCGTAACATCCAACTTTAATAATGCTTCTTTAAAGGAAACTGATGTAGCACCACTCGATGAAGCTTCCTGATAAGGAATTTCAGTACCTTGCTCAATGGTCGCTTGTTTTTGGTTGGAGGTAATGACTCGGGGACTGGAAACTATCTCGCCTTTACCTTCTTCCTGCATCGCCGATAATTCCAACTCCAATACTGCGCCTAAAGGTAGTTTCGCCAAAGCCAAGGCAATCGTACCGGCGGGATTGGCAGCTGGTAAATTCACATTTAAGTCCTGCCCTCGCACACCAGTAGAATTCGTCGGTACAACCGAATTGCTATTGGTAGCAGGAACCTGCAATCCTTCCAATGAGCCTGACGTCCCGGCGCCCAAGGTGCCGCTTCGTGCAGAGGCTCCAAAACGCACACCCAGCTCTTTGGCAAAATCATTATTCGCAATAACAATTCGCGACTCGATTAGCACCTGACGCACCGGAATATCGAGTTTTTCGATCAATTTACGCACATCGGCCAGATTTCTGGCAGTATCTCGCAGCAATAATGAATTGGTCCGTTGATCAACTACCACGCTACCACGATTTGACAGGAAGCCACCGGCACTACCGCCGACAGTCGTTTGTCCTTGAGTGGTGGTTAGAATAGCCGCCATTTCAGTTGCTTTAGCAAAATTGACTTCAAATATTTCAGAATAAAGCGGTTCCAGCTCTACCAGTTGCTTTCTGGCTTCAAGTTCCTGTTTTTCACGGGCGGCAATTTCTGCTGCGGGGGCGATCAACATCACATTGCCATTCTGACGCATCCCTAAGCCTTTGGTTTTAAGGATAATGTCTAACGCTTGATCCCAAGGCACATTTTTCAAACGTAACGTTAAATTACCGGTCACCGTGTCACTGGTAACGAGATTCATGCCATTAAAATCAGCCAATAACTGTAATACTGCCCTTACCTCAATATTCTGGAAATTTAACGAGAGCTTTTCACCTTCAAAACCAAACTCGCTCTCAGAATCGGCAGCGCTTTGCTCTGCAACGGGTTTTACTTCGACCACCAGCATATCGCCAGACTGATATGCCAGATGTTCGAATTTTCCGGTAGTGGTCAGCACCAATCGTGTGCCTTCCGGAGTTTGAAGACTATCAATTAAGTGAACAGGTGTTGCAAAATCCATAACATCTAAACGGCGCTGCAGATTGCCAGGTAAATTAACACCAGGTAAGTCGACGACTATATCGCCACGTTCACGACGCACTTCTAAGGATGTGTTTTCATTTCGCAAAGCGACCATCAATCTGGCTTCACCCTGCTCTCCCCGACGAAAATCAATATCAGTGACGGCATTACCTGCTTGCGGAGCAGTCGCTGCTGAGCGTGTCGGGGAGCTTGCGACAGAAGTGTTGTCATTGAGCATGACTTTGACCACATTGCCTTCCACTTCGACTTGATAAGGCAATTTGCGTAACAAATTAATGACCATGCGAGTACGTTCACCCGCTTCAACAGTAGCAATGCTGCGGGTCTGCCCGCTGTTTATTTGTTTCGTAGTTTCACTTAATTTATTGCTGACACCTCTAAAGTCGAGCACAATTCGAGCTGGCTCATCCGTCGCAAAACTCTCAGGAGTTTCTACGGCTTCAGAAAATGTCAGAGTGATAAGTCCTTTGTTCCCGGAAAGGGTTGAATAATCCAATGACTGTAATTCGTTTGCTGAGGCAAACCCACTGATCATCAGTAATGAGAGCATTGCCAAGCTGGACCGCCACCGTTCAAATATCGTTTTGTCCGTGGATGCCATGACTTGCCGCCGTGTGAATTTTATTGCGTATTTACTCATCATTTCCTGGCCTTTAATTTATCTCAACGACGGGTACTGTCGTTTCACGCTCGTTATAGCCATTTCCTTCAGCTACGATTTCTTTTAGTGTCAGATAGGTTTCACTGATTTCGACAATCTGCCCATGGTTCATTCCCATGTAATTGCCAATTTGAACTCGATGTATCGTGCTATCGGGTGCCCGAATCAGTGCCCAAATACTTTCCTGCTCCAACGTGCCGACATATTGCAGATCTGACACTAAAAGAAA
>JAMDEF010000002.1:0-688 GCA_023488305.1 Gammaproteobacteria bacterium
AAACGGTGAGATCTCGATGCCGGGTTTAATCCAGTGATCGATCCGTAAACCCGACGCTTGGGGAAACTCAACCTGAGTTAACAGGCCGGCTGATGTGCTTCATTTATCAGACAAAACAGCGCAAGTTGATTTCACAACAACGCCTGCCGAATTAATCCCAGAGATAACCACTCACTGGGAGATTAAGGTCATTTACGGCCCGCATGGCGCGCCGGATTTTTTCACCGAACAGGATATTGAAACGTTTTTTGCCACTGACTGGAAAATTCATTACAACTCCAGCCGTACCGGGATACGGTTGATTGGGCCACGTCCGGAATGGGCCAGAAATACCGGCGGTGAAGCAGGTCTGCACCCCTCCAATATTCATGATAATGCCTATGCGGTGGGTACCATTGATTTCACTGGTGATATGCCGATTATCCTTGGCCCCGATGGTCCCTCGTTGGGTGGCTTTGTCTGTCCAGCCACGGTAATTACCGCAGAACTGTGGAAAATAGGCCAATTAAAAGCCAGAGATACCGTGCGGTTTATTCCCGTCTCGATAGAAACCGCCAGAGTCATGGAACGTGCTCAGCTGGAATCGCTAAGCAATTTGACTCACCAACCTGTTGAGGTCACCCCCACAGAAATTGGCTCGCCAATCTATGACACGCTGGTGTCACCGGAAACGGGTATCGATATTTGC
>JAMDEF010000002.1:698-4477 GCA_023488305.1 Gammaproteobacteria bacterium
GCATGCGTTGATGTTGTGGTTACAGCAACAAAATATCAAAGGATTACGTGAACTCACCCCTGGTATTCGTTCTTTGCAGATCCACTATGATGGTCTGGAAATTTCATTGAGCAATTTGACTCACCAACCTGTTGAGGTCACCCCCACAGAAATTGGCTCGCCAATCTATGACACGCTGGTGTCACCGGAAACGGGTATCGATATTTGCTACCGATTGGCGGGTGATCATTATCTGCTGGTTGAATATGGTGAACTGAAGCTGGATATCAATCTGCGCTTTAAAGTGCATGCGTTGATGTTGTGGTTACAGCAACAAAATATCAAAGGATTACGTGAACTCACCCCTGGTATTCGTTCTTTGCAGATCCACTATGATGGTCTGGAAATTTCATTGGACACTCTGGTCGGTATTCTCAAACAGGCCGAACAAGAAATCAGCAATATCGAAGAAATGGATGTACCTGCACGTATCATGCATTTACCGATTTCCTGGAATGATGAAGCCTGCCAGCAAGCCATCCAGAAATACATGCAATCGGTACGACATAACGCGCCCTGGTGTCCGGATAATATTGAATTTATCCGGCGGATAAATGGGCTCAGCTCGGTTGATGAAGTGAAACGTATTGTGTTTGAGGCCAGTTATCTGGTGATGGGCCTGGGTGACGTCTATCTGGGCGCGCCGGTCGCAACGCCGCTGGATCCCAGACACCGTCTGGTCACTACTAAATATAACCCTGCCCGTACCTGGACTGCTGAAAACTCCGTTGGTATCGGCGGTTCCTATCTGTGCGTTTATGGCATGGAAGGACCGGGTGGCTATCAGTTTATTGGTCGTACCCTGCAGATGTGGAACCGTTATCTGCAAACCACTGAATTCAGCAAACCCTGGTTGTTACGGTTTTTTGATCAAATCAAGTTCTATGAAGTCAGCCACGATGAACTGCTGCAGATCCGCCGTGATTTTCCGCAAGGCAATTATCCGCTGAAGATTGAAGAAACCACCTTCAATCTCAAACGCTATAACCAGTTTATTGAGCAACATAAAGTGTCGATTGACAGCTTTACCCGACAGCGTGAACTTGCCTTTGAACAGGAGCTGGAACACTGGAAACGCGAGGGTCTTTTACATTTTGATAGTGGCAATGAACCGCAGATAGTTGATGAAGAAAGTGCGCCTTTGCCGGAAAATGCTATTTCTGTTGATAGCCCGCTTAACTGCAGTGTCTGGAAAGTGGAAGTGGAAATCGGCTCTTCAGTAGCAGAAGGCGATGTTTTGATGATCCTGGAAGCAATGAAAATGGAGATCCAGATAACCGCAACTCAAGCCGGTACCGTCACAGAAATAAAACGGCAGGCAGGATCACAGGTCAGCATGGGTGATCGGCTGGTCGTTATTTCCGGGGAGGCAGATTAATGGATATGACCATTGATGCCATCCATCAGGCTTATCGTAACGGCATACTCTCTCCACACAAATTGATTGATGATGTCTTGGCACGAGCCAGAACCTATGCTGAGCGCAACATTTGGATAACGTTATTATCTCGAGAAGCTATCCAGCCTTATCTGGATAAGTTGATCGGCCATTCACCTGACATGCTGCCTTTGTACGGAATTCCGTTTGCGATAAAAGATAATATTGAGTTGGCCGGTGTGGATGTTACTGCTGGTTGTGAAGCCTATCGCTACACAGCCGAGCAATCTGCTCATGTGGTGGAATTACTGATTGCTGCCGGAGCTATTCCGATTGGCAAAACCAATATGGACCAGTTTGCCACCGGACTGGTCGGAGTGCGCTCGCCGGATAAATGGGGTGCCTGTCAGAATAGTTTTGATCCTGAGTATATTTCCGGTGGTTCAAGTTCAGGTTCTGCGGTAGCGGTCGCATTGGGGCTGGTGAGTTTTTCGCTTGGCACCGATACTGCTGGCTCTGGTCGGGTACCGGCTGCATTTAATAATCTTATCGGTTTAAAACCCTCGCGTGGCTTGCTAAGTAATCATGGTGTGGTGCCTGCCTGTAAAAGCCTGGATTGTGTCTCTATTTTCAGTCTGACCACTGATGATGCGAACCGGGTTTTTGAAGTGGCCGGCGCATTTGATGCAAAAGATGATTATTCTCGGCCGAATAAAGACACCAACCGAAAAAATTATGGCCATATCTCAACTGACAGCTTTAACTTCGCCATTCCGCAAACCGGTCAATTAGCGTTTTTTGGTGACGTGGAAACTGAGCAGGGCTTTTATAACACGGTTGAAACACTGAAAAATCTTGGCGGCATCTGTCATGAAATAGATTTTGAGCCCTTTCTGACCGCTGCCAGATTGTTATACGAAGGCCCTTGGGTGGCAGAACGGCGCATTGCTACAACCGGTGTCAAACGTGAAGATATGCTGCCGGTTTTACAACAAATTCTCGATAGCAATAACACCGCTTCAGCCGAAGATCTGTTCAGCGCCGAGTACCAATTGCAACATTGTAAACAGCAGGTCACGCCGGCACTGGAAAACTTTGATTTTATTCTCACACCAACCGCCGGCACGATTTATAAAATCAAAGAGGTTCTGGCAGAACCTATTAAACTCAATAGCCAGTTGGGTTATTACACCAACTTTATGAATCTGCTCGACTGCAGCGCGGTAGCCGTTCCGGCAGGCTTCAACGCAAAAGGGCTGCCGTTTGGCGTGACAGTGTTTTCCAGAGCATTCAGTGATACCCGCTTATTGTCTTATGCCAATCAACTGCAACAAACATTGAAATTACCGTTGGGCGCGACCGCGTTGCCATTACCTGATTCACGTGCAATAAACGCCGGAGTGACGGATCGGATAAAGGTCGTTGTCTGTGGAGCGCATTTAGAGGGACAGCCGCTCAATTGGCAATTACGGGAACGCGGCGGTAAGTTAATTCGGGCTACACAAACAAGCTCGGATTATCGTCTGTATGCACTTCCCGGCGGGCCGCCCGCCCGGCCAGGTCTAATCAGAGATGAACAACAAGGTGAAGCAATTGAAGTTGAGTTATGGGAATTACCCACCGCCAACTTTGGCTCTTTTGTCGCGGGAATTCCTGCCCCGTTAGGTATCGGCAAGGTGCAACTTGCGGATCAGCAATGGCACACTGGCTTTATCTGTGAGCCTTATGCGATAACAAATGCTACCGACATCACTCATCTTAAAAGCTGGCGTGCCTATGATCAGTAAAAATCTAATTTCTGACAACGCTGTTAAGCGACCTGCAACGAAGTGGGATCGTTATTTTTTAGTGATCTATATGGAGTCAACTAAATGAAAAATTCCACTTGCAAAGCAATCGTTTTGTTTTCGCTAACCACGTTATTTTCGTCAAGCAGTTGGGCTGAAGGGGCACTGGCAAAAGAAAACTTCAGTGCCAATGTTGCTCTCACATCAAATTATCTGTTTCGCGGAATCACCATCTCAGATGATAAACCCGCGGTCAGTGGCGGTTTTGATTGGGGTTACAATGGTTTTTATATAGGAACCTGGGCGAGTTCAATTGCTGCTGTGGAAACTGAAGCATTAGAAATTGATTACTACGCCGGATACACCGGTGAATTCAAAGGCTTTGCCTATTCACTCGACTTTCTCTATTACGACTATCCAGGTGAAGCAAGCTCCAGTAACCCAGTGGATATCGGTGATCTGGCTTACTTCGAATACGGTGGTTCGTTAGCATATACTTTCGATAGCATGTTGAGTCCGACACTGGGGATGTTAATCCTGCACTCCCCTGACTTTTATGCTGAAACAGGTAAGGC
>JAMDEF010000116.1 GCA_023488305.1 Gammaproteobacteria bacterium
AAAGATTTCCGGTATTGAATAGATCGGCACCATGCTGGGCATTATCAAATTCATATGCGACGGTTTGATAGATCGGCACGGCGCAGGATTTAGTGGTGGGATCAGTTTCATACCCTTCATGCAGACAGATAGTTTCTTTTTTCATGGTTTCTCTCTCGCTGTTATTATTTTAGGGTCTGTTGATCTTTCATAGCCGCCTCTGTTGTGACTGAAAATGCACCAATCAAGGCGCGAGGAGAGCAGTTTGTGAGATACATCCATGTATCTCCCCCCTTTGGGGCTTACGCTCAAAAACGCTCCCGGCGTTTTTGTAGTCATTCTAAATAAACGACGAGCAACGAAGAGTGGTGCATTTTCAGCCTCAACCCGTAGGGCTGGGGCTATTTTTCCGCCCAACTACGTTGGAAATGATTTATGTAGAACAACTACATCGCATCATTTCCGTCTTGTTGGACAAAAAATAGCCTCCAGCAGTGGTGGCTCTGAAAGATCAACAGACCCTAATGTGAGTTTACGACGATGAGAATGAAATGCAATATCGCTTGAATTTTTATCGTCGTAACTCCATATCAGATGAGTGACATCGAATAATTCCTCAAAACCACAAATTTCAGGAGACACAATCATGAAAATATTAGTGGTACTAACTTCGCACGATAAGCTTGGCAATACCGGAGAAAAAACCGGTTTCTGGCTAGAAGAACTAGCAGCACCGTATTACGCAATGAAAGACGCCGGGGCAGAAATAACACTGGCCTCACCCAAAGGTGGTCAACCGCCACTTGATCCAAAAAGCAATCAGCCTGATTTTCAAACAGACGCTACCCGGCGTTTTGAAAATGATGCTGAAGCTAAAAACCAACTGGCTAATACCCTTAAGTTAGCCGATATTCACGCCGCAGATTACGACGCAGTGTTTTATCCGGGCGGACATGGTCCGTTATGGGATTTAACCGAAGATCAAAAGTCGATCACACTGATCGAAAGTTTTGTGCTCGCCAATAAACCGGTGGCGGTGGTCTGTCACGCCCCGGCTGTTTTGTTACACGTTAAAACCATCGGCGATGATCCATGGATTAAAGGTAAAAAGCTCACAGCATTTTCAAATAGTGAAGAAGATGCGGTAGGCTTGTCTGATGTTGTACCCTTTTTACTTGAAGATGCCCTCAAACAACGTGGCGCTATTTATGAAAAAGGTGACGACTGGAGTTCATTCGTGATTACGGATGGCATTTTGATTACAGGACAAAACCCGGCTTCGTCAGAAGCCACGGCGAAGGCCCTGTTAAAACAGCTGGCATAAGTCGGCAATTTACACATTAATTACGGAACTATTATGGCTAGAGCAACCGCACGACACATCCTGGTGGACAGTGAAGAAATCTGTCTGGAATTGAAACGCGAAATCGAAGAAGGCGCAGATTTTGCTGCCGTCGCCAAAGAAAACTCTTCCTGCCCTTCCAGCCGTCAAGGCGGTGATTTGGGCGAATTTGGCCCGGGCATGATGGTGCCTGAATTCGATAAAGTAGTTTTTTCTGCCCCGGTCAACACTGTTCAAGGTCCAGTTAAAACTCAATTTGGTTATCATTTGCTGGAAGTCACCAGCCGCACTGAATAAATTCGTTATTTAGATGTAAACAAAAAAGCCCGGTTCGCCGGGCTTTTTTTATTCAGTGATTACTTGATAATTCGGTAAGTGAGACAGTAATTGTTTACCGTAATTTTTAGTCAACAAACGCCGATCCAGGATAGTTATCTGACCTGAATCTGTTTCTTTGCGAAGCAGCCGGCCACAGGCCTGAATCAACTTCACGCTGACCGCCGGTAATGACAAGCTGATAAACGGCTGACCGCCACGTTTTATGATCCACTCCTGACGTGCCTGTTCAATCGGGCGGGTAAATACCGGGAATGGCAGTTTGGTAATGATTACATGGGTGCATAAATTGCCAGGTAAATCGACGCCTTCAGCAAACCGATCCATGCCAAAAATAATGCTGCCCCGCCCTGCTTCAATCCGCTGAATATGCTTGACGATCATATTTTTGGGCGACAGTTGATCACCTTGTAAAAGAATCAAATTTTTCAGTGACAATGGCAATTGCTTATACACTTGCAACATCACCTGGCGTGAGGTGAATAGCACCAGTGTCGCCGCTTGAATATCAATAATTGATTTGAGTTGGCTAACCACTTCCTGCTGCCATTGCGGCAGATTTTCATTGGGTAAATACTGCATCATTGGCAGTTTTAACACCGCTTGCTGCTGGTATTTAAACGGTGAAGGCAGCGCCAGGAAGTGTTTTTCATCGAAACGCTGTAAGCCACAATCCGCCCGGAAACGCTGGAATAACCCCATGCCCCGTAAAGTGGCTGATGTCATCACTACCCCATAAGCACGCTGCCATAAACTGCGATCCAGAAAACCTGCCGCTGTCATCGGCCCGGCATGAATCACCAGCGTTTGTTGTTTGGCAAACTGTTCCTGTGCCAGCCAGCGAACATTGGGTGGGCGCTCGGCTTTATCCTCATCCAAAAACAACGCCATAAAATCAATCAGATAACCAAAAATATTCTGCACTGTTCCCACCTGGGGCAATAAAGCTTCACCAACCTTGTTACTTAACTGGGTTTTCTCCAGCCCTTCTTTAATCCATTTGCCAATCAGCGAGAAATGCTTATAGATGGAATTGGCCCGCTGTAACAGGTTCTGACAGGGGATAAACAAGGCATTGAGTAATGGACTGCCCCAGAAAATACGCGGCTCACTGATATGACCTTCCAGCATTTCATTTACTGTGGCATCACTGCCCAGAATATCCAGCAGCTGTTGCAGCAGACTAATGATGGCAGGTAAATCCTGACGAATTTCCTTAAACATATAACCAAAATCATGCTGCCGGAAAGCTAAAGCAGTGGGCAGCTTTTTCATCAGACTATCAGCGGTTTCAACGGTTTGATAAAGCTGGGCAAAATTCAATGCTTTGGCGGCATGTCCCAGCGCTTTTTGCGGCAGATTATGGGCTTCATCAAACACTAGAATAAGCTCTTCAGGATTGGGCAACACTAGCCCGCCTCCCAAGTCGGCATCACTGAGTAATAAATCGTGATTCACCACCACAACCTGTGCCAGCTGCATTTCTTTACGCAGCAAATAATATGGACAGCTGATGAAATACCGGCAGCTCTTACCGGCACAGCCTTCTGAATCAGTAGATACTTCATGCCACAGAGCCGTATCAATGGCATCGGTACGACTATCCCGATCGCCATCCCAGCGATGTTCATCCCAATCCTGAAACAGATTCTTCGCTTGGGTTTGCATCAATACCTGCTGATACTTTTGATCCACATCCAGCGTTAAATCCTGCTGTTCTGGTGTGGTTGCCAGTTGTGCCAGTTTACTGGGACAGACATAACGGCGGCGACCTTTGATCTGCATAAAGCGTATCGGTTGCGGCAAAGCGGCTGAAAACTGTGGCAGATCTTTCTGAATCAATTGCTGTTGCAGATTGACGGTTGCCGTGCTGATGACCAGTAATTTTTTACTGTTCAAAGCCGTTTCGATTGCACCGCTGAGATATGCCAGCGTTTTCCCCACGCCGGTTGGTGCTTCCACTACCGCCATTCTATTCTGCGACTGTTGTAACCGCTGATGAATAAAGCGACTCATTTCGACTTGTTGCGGTCTGGCTTTAAAATCCGGCATCAACTTATTGATGCTGGTGAAGATTTCATCAAACACTTAACGTATTTCCACTCGGTTTTTCAGTGCCTTATCCGTCATAAAATCATCAATATTCTGTAAAGTCGTCTGAGCGATATGCTGCAATGCTTCTCGGGTGAAATAGGCCTGGTGCCCGGTAACCAGCACATTTGGAAAGGTCAATAAACGCTGGAATATATCGTCCTGAATAATATCGGTAGAATGGTCTTCAAAAAACAGACTGCCTTCCTGTTCATACACATCTATTCCCAGATAGCCAATATGCAGCGCTTTCAGGGCATCTAATACGGCGACTGTATCCAATAAAGCCCCACGGCTGGTATTTATCAGCATTACGCCCGGTTTGGTCAGCATGAGACTGGCAGCATTGATAATATGATGCGTTGCATCATTTAATGGACAATGCAGGCTGATAATATCGCTTTGACTGAGCAAACTGTCGAGAGTCACTACGTCAAAACCAGCTTTTTTAGCTGGTTTAGCATTATGCGGCTCATAAATCAAAACCTGGCATCCAAATGCCCGCAATCGCTCAGCGACCAATAAACCAATTTTACCGCCACCGATAATGCCCGCGGTTTTACCGAAAAAATCAAAACCCAGCAAACCATCCAGAGAAAAATTACCATCGCGAACACGATTATATGCCCGCGGTATCTTGCGACTTAATGCCAACATCAGCGCAATGGTATGTTCCGCTACAGCATAGGGTGAATAGGCTGGCACATTGACGACGGTTATACCAAGCTTGTCAGCGGCAGTTAAATCCACCTGATTAACCCCGGCACAGCGTAAGGCGATTAAACGGGTACCGTTTTCTGCCAGCGTTTTAAGTGTTTCAGCCGATATATCGTCATTAACAAACGCACTGACCACTTCAGCATCTTTGGCTAAGGCTGCCGTCATTGGATTTAATGCCATTTCATAAAAACATAAAGATACTCGCTCATCGGCCATTTCCGTGAGATAGGCTTGGTCATAGGGTTTTGCGCTGAATACCGCGACATGAGTTGGTTTCATTTGGAAAAGCTCCTGGCTTTAACTCGGCAAGATATTATCAACCAACAATTGTAATGATTTTGTTTGCCGGAATTCGTTCACATCCAGGCGATAATGCAAGCCAACTTTTTGACCGATTTGCAGCCATTGTGGTGCTGTCTGACGAAACGCCATTGCCGTGATTTCACGTCCATCATCAAGCTTTATAGTTAAGCGTAAATGGTCTGCTTGCTGACCGACATGACGATAATTCTGCAAAACAAACTGACCATGAAACTGCGGTTCCGGAAAAGCCTGGCCCCATGGTGCCAAAACCGGTAACTGCTCGGCCAGGTGCATGTTCAGTTCCTGCACCGATAATTCACCATCAGAATACAAAGCACGTTCAAATACAGTGGGATCGGCTGCAAGTTGTACAGCTTCCCTGAATGCCTTTTCAAACAATGAAAAGTCGTTCTGCTTTAATGTTAACCCTGCTGCCATCGCATGGCCGCCAAAGCGTAAAATTAAATCCGGATATTTAGCCGCGACATTAACCAGGACATCACGAATATGAACGCCTGTTATGGAGCGTGCCGAACCTTTGATTTCACCAGGTTCGCCCGTTGCAAATACAATGACTGGCCGATGCAGTATTTCTTTAATTCGAGAGGCGAGTAACCCGATTACCCCTTGATGCCAGCTTTCTTCGTATAAACAATAAGCAGCTGCCTGACTGGTTTCATTAAGCTGAAGTTTTTCCAGCATCGTCAGAGCTTCCAGCTGCATACCTTGTTCAACCGAGCGACGTTCAAGATTAATCTGATCCAGTAACTGAGCAGCTTGCTGAGCCATGGCAAAGTTATCTGTCATTAAGGTATCAATGCCCAGCCCCATATCTTCCATACGACCGGCAGCATTTAACCTCGGCGCTATGGCAAAACCCAAATCCTGAGCAGATAATCGACTGATGTCCTTACCGGCAATCTGTAATAAAGCACGAATGCCAGCACAGGCGCGTCCCTGCCGCATGCGTTTCAGGCCCAGATCTACCAATGTGCGATTGAGCCTATCTAAAGGCACGACATCGGCGACGGTGCCTAATGCCACCAAATCCAGCAATTCCACCAGACGTGGTTCTGCCAGTTGCTGTAATTCAAACCAGTTAATATCACGTAATCCCTGCCGCAAACCGAGCAGTACATAAAACGCCACCCCAACCCCTGCCAGCATTTTGCTGGGAAAGTTATCCCCTGGTTGATTAGGATTAACGATGGCGTCGGCTTGTGGCAATTGTTCTGCCGCAAGATGATGATCTGTGATCAACACTTGCATCCCACGTTGTTTGGCTAGAGCAACGCCATCCAGACTGGCAATGCCGTTATCCACGGTAATCAATAAATCAGGTTGGTTTTCGGCAGCAATTTCGTTCAGTAATTCAGTAGTTAAACCATAGCCGTGAACAAATCGATTCGGCACAATAAAATCAATCTGTTGCAAGCCCATCATGCGTAAACCACGCATCATCACGGCGCAGCTGGTAGCACCATCGCTATCAAAATCCGCCACAATCATGACTCGCCATTGTTGCTGTAATGCCTGGATCAATAATGTTACGGCGGCTTCCATGCCCAGCATTTCCGAGGGTTTTGGCAACTCAGCTAAATCAAAGGTTAATTCATCAGCCTTTTTGATACCGCGTGCGGCCATGATTCTGCGAATGCACTCTGGCCAGTCCTTGGGTAAAGCGCTTAAATCTTCTGTTGTTCGCTGTTGAATATTCATCGATTTACCAGGGTTTCCAGACATCCCAGCAACGCCAGTAATACTGGCCATGTTGCGGGATGATTAAGCGTAATTGACGAATTTGATAACGACGTAATTTATGTACCAAAGGCAAAATGTGCTGCGTTGTATTTTGCTCCAGTCGCTGTGCCCAGTTATTTTGTAAATCCAGTTCAGGAAATACCAGTAACTGCTGACCCGTCATCGTGTTTTCAGATTTCCATTCAGAAATTGGTTGCAAGCTCGTTGAAGTCGCTGATGCAAGCGATTTTAATAACGCCGCGTCACCATAAAGCTGCTGCCAGGTATTTGCTTGTGGCTGCCAATCAGCTTTCCCCCAGAACCAGAGACTGTTGACCGGTAATTTGCCTGCAGACTGCCTTTGTTGATTTACCGGATGCTCAAATAAAGCCATCTGAATTTCATTGCCTAACCGCAACCAATCGTTTTGTTCCGTCCCACTCGGTAATGCCGAGGCTATCGATTGACCAATGAATGATGGCATTGCCGTTAACGCGATATCCGGCATAGTTTCCAACCAAATCGACCAGTGGTTCAAATCATTAGGCACCAGTTGAGCATCGAAATCATTCAACAGAGGTTGAATGCTTTCTCTAAGCTGCGAGCCCTCTTCCATTGTTAAATCATTGATGGGAAACAATAAAAGTCGATCGCGATCGGCATGCAGATAACATGGGTCGGCACACAAACTTAATTGACCTGGATTGCGTAATTGTGCGGTAGGTAAATCAGGACCGGAAAGATTATTAGCGCTAAATAACTGAATGAGTTCGTGTTCAAACGTATGTTCAGTGGCAATAAAGTGAGCTTTTTTTAATAATTTCTGCAGATCTTCGGGTACTAAAGACTGATTGATGTCCTGCATCGCAGTCGCTAAGCCGGGCCAGATAATCGTCACTGATGGCTTTTCAGCCATGCTGTATCACTTCCCGGACAAATGGGATCGTCAGCCGACGTTGTGCCTGTAAAGACGCCTTATCAAGTCGTTGTAATACCAGCATCAGTGACGGCATATCACGGCTGTAATGGCGTAACAAATATTGGGCTACTTCTTCCGGCAGAATTAATCCCCGACTTTGCGCATGACTTATCAATGCCTGTTGTTTCAACACATCGGTCATTGAAGGTAATTGGTAAATTAAACCGGTAGCCAATCTGGAACGCAGATCAGGTAGTTGAATGGCTAATTGCGCAGGATTTTGGTCGGCACAAATCAGTAATTTGTGCTCATGTTCCCGTAAGCGATTAAAGCAATGAAACAATGCCTCTTCCCAGGCTGCCTCGCCACAAATTGCCTGCAGATCATCAAGACATACAACATCAGTCTGAAATAATGAAGACAAAATTTCAGGGTTTGCGGTATCCAGTAACTCCTGAAGATTGATATAACTTACCTGATGTCCACACTGTTGCAATTGATCAGCAATCGCCAGATTTAGATGGGTTTTGCCAACTCCAGATTCCCCCCAAAGATAGAGGAAATCGGGTTTTCTTTCGCGGCAGAAAACGTCAACTACTGAGGCTAACTCATCATTTTCAAATATAAAATTATCTATTCGAAAGATTTCCTGCGGCGTAAGGCGCAGTGTCAGCTGTATTTCTTGCTTTTTCATTGATACCAAGCGGTTAAGAATACAAGTGACTGTTAAGATAACGATGGTGTGCATGGCGTAATAACACCATCACCACAGCTGCCACGGGCAGTGCCAGTAATACCCCGACAAATCCAAATAACGTACCACCGGCCATCACAGCAAATATAACGGCTACGGGATGAAGACCAATTCGTTCACCGACAAATCTAGGGGTCAGAAACATGCTTTCAATTGACTGGGCAAAACCGAAAACCAGAATAACCATCAATACCGGCAACCATTCCTGAAATTGTAAATAAGCAGCCAGTCCGGCCAGGGTAATACCTACAAATAATCCAAGATAAGGCACAAAACTCACGACGCCGGCGATAACACCTAATAACAATGCCAAATCCAGACCGATGAACATAAGACCAATACTGTAAATAATTGATAACGCTAACATAACCATTAACTGACCACGTAAAAAGCCTGCCAGCATATCGTCACATTCAATGGTGATTTGGGTGATCTTGCTCGCATGCTTACGGGGTAAAATCTCGCGGATTTTGGCGACCAGATCATCCCAATCGCGTAAAAGATAAAAGGTCAAAACAGGAATCAACACCAAATTGGTCAGCAATTGCAAGATAACCATTCCCGAATGCGTCATATATCCAAACAGATCACCGGCAAATTTTCCCGCTTCAGACCAATAATCTTTAAACGCAGTTTTAAGCGTATTCAGATCAATCATTTCGGTGGATAAACCAATTGTTTGTAATAAAGGTTCGATCGAACTTTGCAATTGATCCAGGTAATTGGGCATTTTTTCAAAAAGAGAGACTAACTGTCCGCTCAACATTGGGATAAAGATTAATAATAGGATCAGCCCACTGAGCAGAAACACTCCGAACACCACACAAACCGCACCGGTTCGAGATAAGCGGGACCTTTCCAGTTTATCGACCAGCGGATCGCCAAGATAGGCAAGCAGAGCAGCAACAAAAAAAGGCGTTAATACTGAGGAAAGCCGCATCACCAGCCAGCCCCCCAAAATTAACAAAGCTAACAGCAAAACTTTATTGGTATCGCTAATCAGTTTTTGTTCTTCTGACGCCACGCGTTTGTCCCCCAAACCACAATATATTCACTGCCACTAATGATGACACTCGCCACCACCAACCAGATCAAGGTTGTGCTCCATGTTGCAGCTTGCGGCAGCCACTGTTGTTGCACAATGACCAGCAAGACTAATGCAATTTGAAATACCGTATTGATTTTGCTGCTCCAGAGCGGAGTCAGTTCGTATTCACCATACTTAAGATGATAAGCCAAAGCACCGCAGACAATCAGTATATCTCTGCCGAACACAAGCAATAATAGCCACAAAGGCAATAATTGCATATAGGTTAACGTAGCAAATGTGGCAACCAGTAAAAGTTTGTCTGCCAGAGGGTCAATAATCGAACCCAAGCGACTTTGCCAATGAAAATGACGGGCCAGAAAGCCATCTAAGCCATCTGAAATACCTGCTATTGCCACCAGAAATAATGCTGCTGAAAAGTTTTCATCTAGCATCAGCCAGACGATTGGTCCAACCAATAAAACTCTAAACAGACATATAAGGTTGGGAATATCCCGTGGACTCAAGGTAATAACCGATACTGCAGACCAGTCGTGTCAGTAGAATCAGGCTGCATAACCCGTCCCATCGACAGCAATTGACGGAATCGTTCTGGTTCAGCTTGTATGATCAATACCAAATCCAGCTTCTCGCTACCTAAACTACCGACTTTGATATCTGATACAACCTGCAGACTTCCCAGATAATCCATTAAGCGGCTGTAGCCTTCAAAGTCATTGACCCCTGACACTTGAATAGCTAACTCAGTATCACCTGATGAACTGATTGGCATGTTAAGGCGTCGACCAAGTCGATCAGCAAGCTCATCTACCCCCTGCTGAATAGCAGTTTGTACGTTACCTTGACTGGACCAACGTTCAGTATCTTCACCGAGAATTGCCTGCCAGCTAATATCAGCCGACTCAGCATTTCCACTTAAACGCGCAGTTACTACAATAGAAGCGCCATAACGTTCTGAAGCTTGATTTACCGCTGTGGTATTACCGGTGGAAACATCATTAAAAGTCAGCTGACTTTGATCTTCCAAATCCATTAGTGGCATCAGCAACGGAATACCGCGTTTTTTAGCCGCTTGTTGAATTTGCAAAACCAATGAATCTTCATCACCTTCAGTGATTAATTGCTGTTTACCCTGATAATCAATAGCTACCCACAACAGTGACTCGGGACGTATTTTGTCCCAAACAGGCAAACCGATCCGCTGTAATGCGGTATTGATGCCGTTGGCATTAAAATCCATAGTTAATGCCAGCTGTTGTGTTGGTGTGTCATTGTCGATAGTTGAGATCTGCTGATAGTAATGCTGATCGATATAACGTTCAGCATCAGTTACCAAGGCTGAAATATCCGCTTGCTCAACCGCCCGGCGGTCACCGACTACTTTTATAACAACCTGTTTGAGCAAATCCGGCGCTAGGCGTTTACGATCCTCCTCACTCTGCGACTCGACAGGCGCTTGAGCTTGATACAAATCAGTAACTTCCGCAGCGAAGGCAATCGACGCAGCGAAAACGAAAATCAGTGAGAAAAATAATCTAGGCATTGTGGTATTCTAACACGCTGTTTTTTGTGTGTGATGTCCAAATAATCAGGAAGCCAGCATGACCGATCCCGTCGTTCCACCTACCCAACGAAAACAAGCTCTCAGTTACCGCGATGCCGGTGTTGATATCGAAGCCGGAAATGCGCTTGTCGAGCGTATCAAACCCTTAGCAGCTAAAACCCGTCGTCCTGGTGTTATGGCTGGTCTGGGTGGTTTTGGCAGCCTGTTTGAACTTCCTCTCGATAAATATAAAAAACCGGTTCTGGTCTCTGGCACAGATGGCGTCGGCACCAAATTAAGACTGGCAATCGAAGCTGGAATACATGACACCATTGGAATTGATTTAGTTGCCATGTGTGTCAATGATATCGCTGTATTGGGCGCTGAGCCTTTGTTCTTTCTGGATTATTATGCAACTGGAAAGCTGGATATCGATGTAGCAACCGATGTAGTTAGTGGTATTGCTGAAGGCTGCCTGCAATCAGGTGCGGCATTAGTTGGTGGTGAAACAGCTGAAATGCCTAGCATGTATCAAGAAGGTGATTTTGATTTGGCAGGTTTCTGTGTCGGAATCGTCGAAAAAGACAACATTATTGATGGCTCTAAAGTAAAAGCCGGCGATGCTATTATCGGTATTGCTTCTTCAGGTCCACACTCGAATGGCTACTCGCTGATTCGTAAGATCATCGAAGTAAGTAAAGCCGATCTAAACATGCCATTTGATGGTGCAACCTTAGCTGAGAGACTATTAGCACCAACCAGAATTTACGTTAAATCACTATTGCAACTTAATGAAAAAATTAGCATTCATGCTTTGTCTCATATTACCGGCGGTGGTTTATTAGAAAATATCCCTCGAGTATTACCAAAAAATGTGACTGCGGTTATTGATAGCAAAAGCTGGCAAAGACCTGCTGTATTTGACTGGTTGCAACAACAGGGAAATGTGGTTGACCGTGAAATGTACCGTACCTTCAATAATGGTATTGGTATGGTGGTCTGTGTGGCAGAGTCAGATGTAGATGCAACGGTACAGATTTTGACAGCACTTGGTGAAACAGCCATGCGCATTGGTCATATTGAAGCTACTGATACTGATGAACAAGTCATCATTAAATGAGCAAAGCTTATAAACCCAAGCTAGTGATCCTGATTTCGGGTCGCGGCAGCAATATGCAATCTATCGTTACTGCAATTCAGGCGGATAAATTAAATGCTGAAGTTGCAGCAGTTATCAGTAATCGTCCTAATGCGGCTGGTTTGGATTTTGCCAGAGACGCCGGCATAACTTCCGAAACACTGGATCACAAAAACTTCGCCAGCCGTGAAGCATTTGATCAGCAATTGATGGATTTAATTGATACTTTTGAGCCTGATTATGTCGTGCTGGCGGGTTTTATGCGAATTCTCAGCGCGGCATTTGTTCAGCATTATGCCAATCGTTTAATCAATATTCATCCGTCGCTATTACCGAAGTTCAAAGGTATGCATACGCATAAAAGAGCTATCGAAGCCGGTGAATCTGAACACGGCGCTTCAGTGCATTTTGTCACCGAAGAATTAGATGCAGGACCGGTTATATTGCAAGCCAAAGTGCCAGTTCTGGAAGCTGATACTGAAGAAACACTGGCCGCGAGAGTGTTAGTTGAGGAACATAAGCTGTATCCAGATGCCTTAAGGTTGTTAATCCAACAACATCAGAGCTGATTATCCATGCGCTATTTTTATCTTTTAGTATTTTTCATGATGTCCTCCTTGGCTTTCGCCCAAGACCTGGAGGATTATTCAGCAAAATATCAGATTGAAATGAATGGCCTGCAGGCAGGTGAGCTAACTCAACAACTTGAGACATTATCTGATGGTTTACATCGTTTCCGCTCGGTCACTAAAGCCAAGGGCGTGGTTGCCATGTTCAGACGTGATACGGTAAAAGAAACCAGTTTATGGACTCTCGCCGAACAACAAATCCAACCTCATCAATATCTTTATCAGCGTAACGGCGGCAAAAAAGATAAATATCTGCGCATGGATTTTGATTGGCCTGCGACTAAAGTGCAGATTGACGATAAAGTACATCCATGGGAACTCGACATCGAGCCAGGTACATTGGAAAAACATATTTACCAAGTACAGCTACGCCTAGATTTACAACAAGATCCTAACCAGAAAGTTTTTAACTATCTGATTGCTGATGGCGGACGGATAAAGCATTATCAGATAGAGCGGCTTGAACAAGAAACTATATCTACTCCGCTGGGCAAAATTGATACGGTTAAATTTACCCGACAACGTGATCGTGATAGCGATAAAGACCGGGAAACCACGTTGTGGTGTGCACCAGAATTAGGTTACTTACCGGTTAAACTCGAGCATGTTGAGAAAGATGGCACTAAGTTTACTGCAGTACTTCGTAGTCTAGAAGGTATGCAAAACTCGGCATTTGAGCAAAACAAATAATCTTTTAGCTAAAAAATAAACAGGTATTTAGATGAGCAAAAAACAATTTGAAATCATCGAGCAAAAAACCGCTTATAGCGGTTTTTTTAGTTTAAAAATTGTTTCGGTCAAACATACTTTGTATAAAGGTGGCTGGAGTGCCCCACTCACCCGTGAAGTGTTTCATCGCGGAAATTGTGTAGCTGTATTACTTTACGATCCGCAAAAAGATGCCTTGGTAATTATTGAACAATTTCGGCCCGGTGCTTTGCAGCTAAATGATGAGCGTGCATGGTTGCTGGAAATTGTTGCGGGCGCGATTGAGCCGGGTGAAACGCCAGAATCAGTTGCTTATCGTGAAGCCTTAGAAGAATCCGGCTGTGAAATACTTGAGATGATAAAAATCAGCGAGTTTTTTACTTCACCGGGCGGTACCTCTGAACTGCTACATTTATTCTGTGGCCGTATTGATAGTTCCCATATCGGCGGCTTGCACGGACTTGATGAAGAAGATGAAGATATCTCCGTCAGTGTTTTATCGTTCGATCAGGTTTATGAATTGCTTGAAGCTGGCAAAATCATCTCTGCCATTCCAATTATCGCGATTCAATGGTTAGCCTTACACCGTGAAGAATTACGTCAACGCTGGTCAGACTAACTAAGTGGCATGATCCGATAACAAGCAGAAAGAGTATGAGACTCACCCGGCGCTAAACTGATACTGTCATTTGCTGCATTAGCGCTTTCAACACAAACAAAATACTGATAAGCATCGTCTGTCATGTCTTTTAAGCTGGTAACCCGATCCCATGGATTCCAAACGATAGTGGTATTTGAGCCGGCACTTTCGACCACAATGCGTCTAGCCCACTCAATATCTTCAATAAACAGCTTGTCAGAGCTATCCAAATAAACTCTATCGACTTCACCTCGAAAATGAATCTCACCCTGCTGTAATTTTTCGCGGAAATTTTCTACTTTATCGAGATAATGATGGTTATCCAGCCCTCTTACCTGAGTTTTATGAATATCCCCCACCGCAAAATAGGTATGTAACGCCTGCGAAATCACAAAACATTCGCTATCGAGATTTTTGGTCGTCAATGAAAGTTTGAGTTGTTCACTAATCTCAATCTTCATTTCCAAACTATAAACACAACGCCAAAGCTTTTCATCAATCGGGTCGGGTGTTAAGTTCAAGGTCAACACAATACCGCCGCTTTCGGTCTGCTGAACATCGGTAACGTCCCAGACTCGAATGCGAGCAAAACCATGTGCTGGGCGGCCTGAACCACTGGGATCTACCCCAAACCATGGCCAACAGATAGGAACACCACCACGAATTGCCCGACGATCACCATAGCGAGTCAAATGGCTCAAAAACAACAAATCATGTAATGCATCCGCTGCGCGGTACGATAAAATTTGCGCGCCTTGAGTTGTTATACGTGCCTTAGCGAAGGGTGTATCGATGTTGATCATCACGCACTCTGAAGGCCCAATCGAAAAATTGAGAGAACCAGGAATGCCAAATTGTTGTTCAAGTTGTTCGATAGTTTGCATGTAATTCTATGCCGGAAACAAAAAGACGGGCGCAATGCCCGTCTTTAAAATGTTAAAAAAACAAAGAGGTTTAGTGGTGATGTCCACCTTCACCGTGAACATGGCCATGTTCCAATTCTTCAGCACTTGGTTCACGTACTTCACGAATTTCAACATCAAAATTCAGATGAACACCAGCTAATGGATGATTGCCATCTACGGTAACAGTATCATTGTTTATTGCGATAACCGTAACTAAAACCGGGCCTTGCTCGGTTTCAGACTGAAATTGCATGCCCACTTCAACATTGTCTACGCCACTGAAGAGATCTGCTGGTACATCTTGTTTTAATGCTTCATGACGTTCGCCGTATGCGTTAGCTGGCTCGATACTGGCTTGAACTTTATCGCCCGCTTCTTTACCCATCAAAGCATCTTCCAAACCAGGGATAATATTGCCTGCACCATGTAGATACGCCAGCGGACCTGCACCTTCACTACTATCAATTACTGTGCCGCTGTTGTCGGTTAGCGTGTAGTCAATTACAACTACTTTATTGTCTGCAACTTTCATGAAAACTCCTTACATGTTTTGAATAACAGCTGCAGCATAATCACTACAACTCAACGCATCGACGCCAATAGCCTGAGCTAAATCACCGGTGACACGCGCATTAGAAATGGCGCCTGAGACGCCGGAAACGACCAGATCTGCCGCTTCGACCCAACCTAAATGACGTAACAACATTTCGGCTGAAAGGATCAATGATGACGGATTTGCGCTGTTTTTTCCAGCTAATGCCGGAGCTGTGCCATGAGTCGCTTCAAACATAGCCACCGCATCTGCCAGGTTTGCGCCGGGTGAGATACCTATTCCGCCCACCTGTGCAGCCAGTGCATCAGAAATATAATCACCATTCAGATTCAATGTTGCGACCACATCATAATCTTTAGGATGTAACAGGATTTCCTGCAAAAACGCATCCGCTATCGAATCTTTGATAACGATTTTTTTACCGGTATTAGGGTTAGTAAAGGTTTTCCAGGAACCACCATCCAAAGGTGTTGCACCAAATTCTTTTTCAGCAAGATCGTAACCCCACTGTTTAAACGCACCTTCGGTAAACTTCATGATGTTGCCCTTGTGTACCAGGGTCAATGAATCACGATCATTGTCGATAACGTACTGAATGGCTTTACGTACCAGGCGCTCGGTTCCTTCTTTAGAAACCGGTTTGATACCAATACCTGAAGTTTCCGGGAAACGAATTTTGCTTACACCCATATCTTTGCGTAAAAAGTCGATGACTTTTTGAACTTCGGGTGTACCCGCAGCCCATTCTATGCCGGCATAAATATCTTCAGAGTTTTCCCGGAAGATAACCATATCGATATTTTCAGGTGCTTTAACCGGGCTTGGCGTACCAGGGTAATAACGCACCGGACGCTGACAGACATATAAATCTAAAGTTTGACGAAGGGCCACATTCAAAGAGCGGATACCACCACCAACTGGTGTCATCAACGGACCTTTGATAGATACCGAATATTCTCTCAAAGCATCAATGGTTTCTTCTGGCAGATAGGTATCTGCACCATAGAGTTGAGTGGCTTTCTCGCCAGCATAAACTTCCATCCAGGAAATTTTGCGTTCGCCGTTATAGGCTTTGTTTACTGCCGCATCAATCACATCAATCATCACCGGTGTGATATCGACACCGATACCATCACCTTCAATAAAAGGAATGATCGGTTGATTAGGTACATTTAACGAATAATCGGCATTAACGCCGATAGCTGCACCCTGTTCCGGTACACTAATGTGTTGATATGCCATGCACGGCTCCTGGAGTTAAAAGTGGCATTTTACATGATCTATGGCGCTGATATAACCATGACCAAACTAATTGCGTTTAATAAACCTTATGACGTGCTGACCCAATTCAACGATAACGATGGTCGAAAAACACTTAAAGACTTCATTGATGTACCAGATGTTTATCCGGCAGGACGGTTGGATCGTGACAGTGAAGGTTTATTACTGCTGACCGACGATGGTCGATTGCAACATCATATCAGCGATCCACGGCATAAATTAACAAAAACTTACTGGGTTCAGGTCGAAAATATTCCGGATGCTGGCGCACTCGAACAATTGCAACGTGGCGTTTTATTAAATGATGGGCTGACTAAACCGGCTAATGCTCGGCTGATCGACCCACCAGAAGTTTGGGAAAGACACCCGCCAGTACGCTTTCGCCAATCTATTCCCACTCAATGGTTGGAGTTGCAAATCAGCGAAGGCAAAAATCGACAGGTCAGACGAATGACCGCAGCAGTAGGACATCCTACATTAAGATTGATCCGCGCAGCTATCGGTCCATGGCAATTAAATGATCTTCAACCGGGACAATGGTGTGAAGTTAATTTTCAGACCATGATAAAATACGCCGATGATTTGGACTCCAAGAACCACCGTAGCCGCCGTAATAGAACGCAACCAGCAATTTCTGATGGTCGAAGAAATGATCGGCAGCGAACTCAAACTCAACCAGCCAGCAGGCCATCTCGAAGACGGCGAAAGCCTGATTGAGGCCGTTATTCGAGAAACTCTCGAAGAAACCGCTTGGCAGTTTACTCCCGAATCGTTGATCGGTATTTATCGCTGGCGACATCAGCCTTCACAGAATACCTATATTCGCTTCTGCTTTGCTGGAAGCCTGGGTGAACAGCTGGATATTCCCTTGGATGCAGATATTCATCAGGCCGTTTGGCTTGATGCTGACACTCTCCAACAACGTCGCTCTCAGTTTCGCAGTCCTTTAGTTGAACAATGTTTACAGGATTATCTTGCCGGTAAGCGCTATCCACTTGATTTATTAACTGATTAATTATGTCTGAACACAAAAAAATAGTCGTCGGTTTATCCGGTGGGGTGGATTCCTCTGTTTCGGCCTTGTTACTGAAACAACAAGGTTTTGAAGTTGAAGGCCTGTTTATGAAAAACTGGGTCGACTATGCTGATGAAAGTGAATGCACAGTTGAAGAAGATCGCAAAGACGCCCAGTCGGTCGCCGATAAAGTCGGCATCGTTTTCCATGAGGCCAATTTCGCCATGGAATATTGGGATTATGTGTTCAAACATTTTCTTGATGAGTACACAGCCGGACGTACACCGAATCCCGATATTCTGTGTAATCGCGAAATCAAATTTAAAGCCTTTTTAGATCACGCCATGGAATTGGGTGGTTATCTGATTGCGACAGGTCATTACGCACGAGTGCGTGAATTTGAGGGTAAATTTCAGTTATTAAAAGGTCTGGACAACACTAAAGATCAGAGCTATTTCCTCTATACCCTCGGTCAGGCGCAACTATCACGCACCCTGTTCCCTTTGGGCGAATTGCCAAAAACTGAAGTTCGTGAGATTGCCGAAAAAGCCGGCTTCATCAATCACGATAAAAAAGACAGCACCGGCATCTGCTTTATCGGTGAGCGACGTTTTCGCGAGTTTTTAGGTCGTTACATTCCGGCTCAGCCAGGCGAAATGCGTACCCCGGAAGGCGAAAAAATTGGCGAGCATGCAGGATTGATGTATTACACACTGGGGCAACGTCAAGGGCTTGGCATCGGTGGTCGCAAAGATAGCAGCGGTGAGCCTTGGTTTGTCGCTGGCAAGGATATGGAAAAACGTATTTTATATGTTGTACAAGGCGAGCATGAATGGCTTTACAGCACTAAACTCTCTGCAGAACAACTCTCTTGGGTGGCCGGTGAAGCACCAGTATTTCCATGTCGTGCAAAGGCCAAAACGCGTTACCGTCAACCAGATCAAGCTTGTGTTATCAAACAGGATAACAACGGTAATATTCAGGTTGAATTTGATGAGCCTCAACGTGCCGTCACGCCGGGACAATCTGTCGTGTTTTATCAGGATGATGTCTGCCTTGGCGGCGGTATTATTGTCGACACCAATGCGCCGGGAATGCACCCATGAGTCAAAAAACCATTATTCATGATCGGGTAATCGCTCTTTCCGCCATTATGCAGTCTGTCACACTGGTAAAACAGATTGCTGAAACAGGTCAGGTCGATAACGACGATATGCAGACCATGTTACAAAGCCTGATGGTGATGGATGCCCCTGATACCGAATCAGTTTACGGTGGGATCAGTAAATTAAAAACCGGCCTGCGTCAGTTCAATCAGCAACTTTCCAAACGCAAAGAGCCCGGTGATATAGTGGTATTACGTTATGCGATTGGTATTTTGCATTTGCAACGCAAACTGGCAAAACGCCCAGCAATGTTGGATCTGATCACTCGTGAACTGGAACAGATCCCTCAACAGATCGAGTATTTTGGCAGTATCACCAGCACGCAGGTAATTGCCCGCTTTGCCGATATTTATCAGCGCACTGTCAGTGAGCTCACGCCGCGTATTCAGGTATTTGGCGATTCCTCTTATCTGCAACAAGCTGATAATGTAAATCGTATTCGCGCCCTACTGTTAACTGGCATTCGCGCTGCTGTGTTGTGGCAACAAAAAGGTGGCAGACGCTGGCAGTTTTTATTGCAGAGCAACAAATTATTGCAAGCCGCTACCGAATTACACGCTCAAGCCTAACCTACTTTCAGATATAAAAAAGGGCTGTTAAACAGCCCTTTTTTGTTTCTTTGTTTTACCAGCTTAACTGGCTTTGGCGCGCTGATAATGTTCCAGCTCATTAAAGTTCAGATAACGGTAAATCTCATGAGCCATCGGCTGAATACCGGCTACTTTCTCCAGATATTCGGCAACTGTTGGGATACGTCCCAGACTGGCAACTACAGCCGCGAGTTCAGCAGAAGATAAATATACATCTGCACCGTTACCAAGACGATTCGGGAAGTTACGAGTAGAAGTTGAAACTACCGTGGCATTATCCGCCACCCGTGCCTGGTTACCCATACACAATGAGCAACCCGGTGTTTCAGTGCGCGCACCGACACGTCCGAAAATGCTATAAATCCCCTCTTGCGTCAATTGGTGCTGGTCCATTTTGGTCGGTGGAGCAACCCACAGCTTAACGGGCAGATTACCCATTTTTTCCAGCACTTTACCGGCTGCACGATAATGGCCGATATTGGTCATGCAGGATCCGATAAACACCTCATCGATTTTGGCACCAGCGACTTCGGATAATGGTTTGATATCATCCGGATCATTCGGACAGGCCAGTAATGGCTCTTTGATTTCGTTCAAATCAATCTCAATAATCGCAGCGTATTCTGCATCAGCATCCGGTTCGAGCAATTGTGGATCGTCAAGCCAAGCACGCATCGCATCAATGCGGCGTTGCAGCGTTCTGGCATCGGCATAGCCTTCCGCAATCATCCATTCCATTAACGAAATATTTGAGTTGAGGAACTCGATAATCGGCTCTTTATTTAATCTAACAGTACAGCCATTGGCACTACGCTCTGCTGAGGCGTCAGACAATTCAAATGCCTGTTCGACTTTCAGATCAGGCAAACCTTCAATTTCCAACACACGACCATTAAAGATATTTTTCTTGCCTTTCTTTTCAACCGTCAGCAATCCTTCCTGAATAGCTGCATAGGGAATGGCATTAACCAAGTCACGTAAGGTAATACCGGGTTGCATTTCACCTTTAAAACGTACTAATACTGATTCCGGCATGTCCAGTGGCATTACGCCAAGCGCCGCAGCAAATGCCACCAAGCCAGAGCCTGCAGGAAAACTGATACCAATTGGGAATCGAGTATGTGAGTCGCCACCTGTTCCGACCGTATCCGGCAAAATCATCCGATTTAACCAGGAATGAATAACGCCATCACCAGGGCGTAATGACACACCGCCACGAGTACTAATAAACTCGGGCAATTCATGCTGTAGTTTAATATCAACAGGTTTTGGATAAGCTGCAGTATGACAGAAAGACTGCATCACCAAATCAGAGGAGAAACCCAGACAGGCCAATTCTTTCAACTCATCACGAGTCATGGCCCCCGTTGTATCCTGGGAACCGACAGTGGTGACTTTTGGCTCACAATAAGCACCAGGGCGAACACCCTCAACACCGCACGCTACACCCACCATCTTCTGTGCTAGCGTAAAGCCTTTATCACTATGCACAGGTTCTACTGGACGCATAAACACTGATGATGCTGGCATGCCCAATGTTTCGCGGGATTTATCGGTTAATCCACGACCAATAATTAATGGAATACGGCCACCGGCACGAACTTCGTCTGCAATGGTTGTGTGTTGGAAATTGAAGGTTTGCCTGATCTGAAAGTCGAACAGGCATTTGAATTGTCTGACGCCTCAGCAGAGCGTAGTGCCAATGGCTGTACTGTTAGATTAAATAAAG
>JAMDEF010000049.1 GCA_023488305.1 Gammaproteobacteria bacterium
ATATTTATAGTAATTGGAATTTAAAATTCTCCAGCGCTTAATTAAAAATTTGGAATGAATCATGTTTATGTCCAGATCACTACTCCTTTTAAAACAGTGCAATCATCGTATTCTCAAACTATTTTTCTGGTTGGTAAAACGTAAGCCTGATACTTTGCCGTCCGAAGAGTCTTATATTTTGCCTGACACGCACTATGTTGCTTTTTGGTCTCATTCTTCAGCAAATTCAAAGTCATGAACGGTACTGTGAAACGCTCACTTACTACTTACCGTCGCAAACGTGATTTTGATATCACGGCAGAACCCAAGGGCGATACATATCCTTCCCAAGGTCAACGTTATGTTATGCACAAGCATAAAGCGAGTCACCTTCAAACGAGCCGTAGTCAAGAAGAGGGAGGAGTTCTGCGAAGTTGGGCGTTACCTAAAGGCCCGAGTCTTAAACGGGGCGAAAAGCGTTTGGCGGTAGAGGTTGAAGATCATCCCATTGACTACGGCTCGTTTGAAGGCACTATCCCAAAGGGACAATATGGTGGCGGTACCATTATGCTTTGGGATGAAGGCACTTGGAAGGTAACCGGAAAAAGCACTGCCGATCGCATTGACTTCACCCTTGACGGGGGCAAATTGAAGGGGGCCTGGACACTGGTTAGAAGCGGTTCTGCCTCCGGCAGGCCAGCTACCAATTGGCTGCTTATCAAGCGTGGGAATAATGATGTCAGTGCTACAAATGCGCACGATCTGAGTATCCTTAGCGGCAGAACTATGGAGGAGATAGCTAAGGGCGCCCCCTTTGATCAAAATGAAATTATGTCGAGTGACAATCCTCCTGTATCGCCTTCCAACATTCCAGGTGCTCGGCGACAAACTCTACCAGCAAGCTTCTCGCCTCAACTCGCAACGCCGGCAGAAGTCCCACCAGATGGCGATGAATGGGTTCATGAAATCAAGTTTGACGGTTATCGTATGATTGTTCATATTGCTGAAGGAAAGATTCGATTACTCTCACGGAATGGCCTCGATTGGAGTAGACGGTTTGCTGCACAGGTGCAGCAACTTAGAGCTCTCAAGGTAAAAGACGTTATTCTCGATGGCGAGATGGTCGCCATGGATAATCAAGGCATATCCAGCTTCGCAGAACTGCAGGATCTGGTCAGTGCTAAAAATACCGGCTCGCTGGTCTTGCACCTATTCGACCTGATGTATCTAGATGGTTACGATTTGACGGCAGCAACACTTCTTGATCGTAAAATTGCATTAAAGACTCTTCTGCAGCAAAGTGGCCTTGCGGTCACGGGCTCATTAGTTCAGTACTCCGATCACGTTATTGGATTAGGACGAGAGTTCTTCGAACACGCTTGCGAACTTGGTCTGGAAGGCACCGTGGCGAAGCTCGCTGATGCTCAATACACCAGTCGCCGCAGTAATTCGTGGCTAAAAATTAAAGACTCACAGGATGGTGAATTTCTAGTCGGCGGATATACTCCGCCGTCGGGCTTGCGTAAAGGATTTGGAGCCTTGTTGATTGGAAGTTGGGAAGGTGATGCGCTTCGTTATCGTGGGCGTGTCGGTACAGGTTTCAGCGATAAACAGTTGAAGCACTTGCATGGTGTTCTGACAAAAGCTAAAAGGCAAACATCTCCTTTTGCAGACAATGTGCCCGATGCGAAAGGTGTTACATGGGTCACTCCCCAGCTGGTAGTCGACGTTGAGTTCAGCGATGAGACGCGAGAAGGTCGTTTACGCCATCCAATATTTCGTGGAGTCCGCGAGGACCGTAATGCCAAAGAGGTCGTTATGGGCGCCGCAACTGCCCACGTTGCCAATAAAGATTCTGATGTTAGAGTTTCTCCCAAACGACCTTTATCGACTACCACGCAAGGCGACGATGTTGTGGAGGGAATCCGTATCACCCATCCGGATCGGGTTGTTTATCCGGATATTGGCCTTACCAAACTTGAAGTTGCGCAATTCTACGCGGATATCCAAGACTGGTTGATGCCGATGGTTGCCAATCGTTTACTTTCCCTGGTCCGGTGTCCTGATGGAAAAGAACAGGAATGTTTCTTCCAAAAACATCTACTTGCGAGTCAAGCTAGTAAAGTACCGCGACAGGATTTTAGACAAAGCAAAGGTTACAAACCTTATGCCTATGTCCAGTCGATAAAACATGTCATTTCTTTGGTGCAATCGGGAGTGCTCGAATTCCATCCTTTTGGTAGCTTGATAACGGATACAGAGCATCCGGATCAGATGATTTTCGATCTCGATCCATCCCCCGGTGTTCAGTGGAAGGATATTCTTAAAGTTACTCGAGAGTTGCGTGAACGACTCGAAAAGCTCGGTTTCAATACCTTTGTACGAACGACGGGCGGCAAGGGCCTGCATGTAGTAGTACCACTGCGTCCGACAACGGATTGGGATGGTGTTAAGGCTTTTGCAAAAGCCGTTTCCGAACGGCACGCTGCTGATGCGCCGTCTCGGCTCACCGCTAAACTCCCCAAAGCCCAACGTCAACATAAAATCTTTATCGATTATCTGCGTAATGGCCGTGGTGCGACCGCAGTTGCTAGCTATTCAACTCGAGCAAGATCTGGGGCGCCGGTGGCGGTGCCAATCAGATGGGATGAATTGACTTCATCCTTGCGTCCCGATCAGTATTCAGTCACTAACCTGCGGCGGCGGCTTGCACATCTCAAAGAAGATCCTTGGGGTGATTTTTATGATTCGCAAGTTGCGATTACTCCGCGAATGCGAAAAGCAGTGGGGCTATGAGTATGCATAATGACAACGACGAACCAGGATCTGGAGCCGGTTGGTGGATGGCGCCAGGTCCAGCGCTCTGTCCCTGGTGTGAGCAGCCGCATCATGTTGAAGCGATGTACTACTGCAGGGCTTGTGACGCACAAGTATGTGCCGTATGCATGCTCCTCGATATGGACAGCGAACCTAGTTGCCCAATTTGCCACAAAAAATCGGGGGACTTGTAATGGCAGCACGCGCGATCTGGAAAGCGGTTATTCAATGTGGCAAATATCAGGTGCCGGTAAAACTTTATTCTGCGATTGAGGATCGAAATATTCATTTCCGTATTCTTAGCCGCAAGGATAAACAACCGGTAAAAGGAGCAATGGTTAACCCTGAGACAGGAAAAATAGTGCCACATGATAAAACGCGCCGAGCCTACGTGGCTGAAAATGGTGATCGTGCCATCCTTGAAACTACTGAGCTGGACGCATTGGAACCCGAACCTTCACGCAACATCGAGACTATTGCTTTTCTGCCAGCCGAGCAGATTAATCACCGTTGGTACGATAGGCCTTACTACCTCGGTCCTGACGGCAATAGCAAAGCCTATTTTGCTTTCATTGAAGCCATTGAGAGTAGTGCAATGCATGGACTCATGCGTTGGGTGATGCGTGGGAAAATGTATATGGGCGCGTTGCGACTACATCAAGGATATCCAGTACTAATTACGTTGAAGCATGCCGATGAAGTTGTCGCAATAGAGGATTTAGTTGCACCCGGTGGTGCAGATCTGAACCCGAAGGAGCTAGAGATGGCTCGTCAGTTAATTGGCATGTTAGAAGATGAATTGGAATTGTCTGCCTTTCATGATGCCTATCGCGAGCAAGTGTTAAAACTGGTTGAGTCAAAAGCAAAAGGTGGACCAAGGCTGAAGTTGGTCAAACCATCATCCAAGAAACCCAATGATGACTTGGGGAGCGCATTGCAAGCGAGCCTAAAGTCTTTAAAAAAGAGCGCGTGAGGTCGAGTTATGGCAGATGAGCCTACCGAAGAAACCGAAATCCTGAAGCCGTTCTGGTCTGGTGTCGTCACCTTTGGTCTGGTGAGCGTTCCCGTTAGTCTATTTCCTGCGACCCGTGGCACAACGCTTCGACTACGAATGGTTGATGACAAAGGTAATTTACTTAAACGTCGATTTTTCGGCTCGGAAGACAGCAAACCGCTTGATGCTAAAAACCTAGTACGTGGTTATGAAATTGAAAAAGATCGTTTTGTCATCATCGAGGATGATGAACTTGAAGCACTCGATCCTGAGAAGTCCCGTGAGATAGATCTCAAACTTTTCGTAGATTTGAATACACTGAGTCCGTTGTATTTTGAGCGAGCGTACTTCCTGGTTCCTAATGGTGGTTCCACAAAAGCTTATCGACTTCTTGCCGAAACGTTGGTGCAGGAAGGACGTGCTGGCATCGCAACCTTTGTAATGCGGGGAAAGGAATATTTGTGCGCCATAATTGCCGAACGTGGGATCCTGCGTGCGGAGACGCTACGATTTTCTGACGAACTGCGCAGTCCGAAAGCCATTGGATTACCTGAAATGAAATCAGTAGATGCAGCTGAAGTGAAGCATTTCACACAAGCCATCAAGGGATTAAAAACTAAAACACTAGATCAGACTGAACTCAAGGATCAACGTAGTGCTCGTATCATTAAACTTGCCAATAAGAAGCTGCGTTCCGGTACCGATATTGTGAAGGCTAGTACTGACGACGAGGAAGTCGAAGAAAGTTCAACGAACGTGGTAGATCTGATGGAGGTACTGAAAGAGCGTTTACAAGGTAAGCTTCGCGAACGCTCAGCATCCCAAAGCAAAACCCGTCAGCCAAAAGTCAGTGAACTCAGGTCGAAAAGCAAGGCAGAGCTCTATGAAATGGCACAATCCCAGAATTTACCCGGCCGCAGTAAAATGTCTAAAGCAAAACTTATCGACGCACTTACAACTCAAAAGTCACTATGAAAAATGAGCAGGTTCATAATAAAACTGGGTGTGCCAACGATCTTGAATTTAAGTACTGCATCCTCTTCGATGAAGGATCGGGGGTAGGACTGCGGCAATGCTCGTAGTCATTTTCATGCAACTTATTTTGCTTCTCACAATGCTACATCGCCTGTAACAAAAAATTGTTTCTCCTGAGTATCGATATCATCTCGCACAGAAAAACTATGTCCCAACAATTTGGGCGGATCATAAGCTAAATTGAATGAGGTTCTGTTTGAATGCAGAATTTGATGATAAAGATCTGTAGATAAAAATATAACTAGAGTTCCTGTGTTCCGTGAAATATATGAGTCAATCATAGATATTAATGGTAAAAGAGGTTTGTCCATAATTCTCCCTTTTATTTAAGGACTATCGGTTACCGAACGGCACAATCTTACTGTGATGAAGGCCTACAGGATGGATGCGAACATTTTCGCCGGTTTTGTTGGGATCACGCAGGTCGGACTGGTATCGCCAATACGCTGCGCATCGCCAGACAAAATGCTCTAAAACATTTCTCTACACCTTTGACGTAAGCCGCTTACAAGTTGCTCTCCACCGTCTTCTTCACATTAACCTGCTAGCGTGTACAGCTTGTTCACTTCCATGCTGACTAATGTAGTTAGAGACTTCATTTTTGATGTTAGACAGCTATGAGCCGCGCGTCTGTACGTCACCGTACATCGCTCTGACTTGGACTAAGCATTTGGCATTAACGTTACTGGCCACATATCCAAATACATGGTCGGCTTTAAGCAGATTCGAACGTAATGGCGAAGGAGGGGGTACAACGATGTGCATGGATAGCGGAGACAGAAACGACGGATAAAGTCAGTAGTAAATGGATATGTTCAGATACGACAATATGTCCTGAAATAATTTCTAAATAGAGAACAGCTAAAATCACAATTTCCAAACCCCAGATACAAAAAAACGGACCGAGGTCCGTTAGTTTGTTTTGGCGGAGGGTCAGGGATTCGAACCCTGGGTAGGCTATAAACCCACGCCGGTTTTCAAGACCGGTGCATTCAACCGCTCTGCCAACCCTCCAAGACGCGGCATATTACTAGGAATGACTTGTTCTGACAACAGTGAAAGCAAAATTTAGTTTGCTATTGCCATTTAGAACTTATCCGGTAGGATGATGTCCATTGGATGAACTACCAATCATCAATACTTTACTGAGTTATGGAGAAAAAACTGATGAATTACGATGCTCAATCAACGGTTGTACGTTCGCGCGAGTCTGCGCTACAAACCAACAAACTATTGCGTAACACTTATGCATTGCTGGCAATGACGCTTGGCTTTAGTGCTGTTACTGCTGGTGTTTCAATGGTTTTCAATCTGCCGCATCCCGGCATTGTTATTACATTAATCGGTTATTTCGGTCTGTTGTTCCTGACAGCTAAATTGCGCAACAGTGTCTGGGGTATCGCTTCTGTATTTGCTTTAACAGGATTTATGGGCCTGACATTGGGACCAATCGTTAACGCTTATTTAGGTTTACCAAATGGTCCGCAAATCGTTATGCAAGCTTTGGGCGCGACAGGTATTGTGTTTTTAGGTTTGTCTGCTTATGCGATTAAAACTGAAAAAGATTTCAGCTTTATGGGCGGCTTCCTGTTTGTCGGGATCCTGGTTGCTTTCCTGGCCGGTCTGGCAGCGTTCTTCTTTAACATGCCTGGTCTGTCATTAGCTGTTTCAGCAATGTTTGTATTGTTGATGTCTGGTCTGATTCTTTATGAAACCAGCAACATTATCCACGGCGGCGAAACCAACTACATCATGGCGACTGTGACCTTGTATGTCAGTATCTACAACCTGTTTACCAGCCTGTTGCATTTGATCGGTGCTTTCTCTAGCAGCGATTAATTTGCCAGAGTTTAAATGTTATTCATTCAAGCCCCTTTCTAGGGGCTTGTTTGTTTCTGGAGCATTGCCATGAAAAAGAATCTGGGGAAAACAGATAGAACGTTACGCATCATAATCGGTCTGTTTATAATAGCGGTTGCTTTGTATTACCAGAGTTGGTGGGCCTTGTTAGGATTAGGTCTGCTGATTAATGGTTTAAGTGGTCGCTGCGGTGGTTATGCCTTGTTTGGCTTTTCCACTGCAAATGATTCCTGTGACATTTCTCATAAAGAGCATAGCTAGCGCATAATAAACATCATGACGAATAACCAAACACAATTAATCGATAACTTTGGACGACGCGTGTCGTATGTCCGCATATCGATCACTGATCGTTGTGATTTTCGTTGTGTGTATTGTATGGATGAAGAAATGACATTCATGCCGCGCGAACGTTTGCTGACATTGGAAGAGATTGCTTTTCTGGTCAGAGCCTTTTGCGAGTTAGGCGTTGAAAAAGTACGTATTACCGGTGGTGAACCACTGGTGCGTCGCAACGTTGATTGGCTGATAGAGCAGATTGGCGCGTTAAAGCACACTACGTCGCTTAAAGAACTGAACTTAACCACCAATGGCTCGCAGTTACCCAAGTACGCTGAAAAGCTCGCTGCAGCCGGTATGGATCGCATTAATATCAGTCTGGACTCGTTGAATGCCGATCGCTTTCGTGAATTAACCCGTACCGGTGAATTGACTCAGGTGCTGGACGGGATTAAAGCTGCCAAACAAGCTGGATTCAAACGCATCAAATTGAATGCGGTTATCATGAAAGGTCGTAACGATGATGAGATTGTCGATCTGGCGCAATTTGCTATTGATAACCAGCTGGATATTTCTTACATCGAAGAAATGCCATTAGGCCAAGTGACCCACAGTCGAAATGAAAGCTATTGCAGTAGTGATGAAGTACTTGCCACATTGCAAAAACATTTTGATTTGCAAACCAGTATCGCCAATACCGGCGGACCATCGCGTTATTACCAAGTAGCCGGTACCAAAAGCAAAATCGGTTTTATCTCACCGCATAGTCATAATTTCTGCGAAAGCTGTAATCGGGTCAGAGTGACGACAGAAGGGCGTTTACTGTTATGTCTGGGCCAGGAACATTCAATGGATTTGCGCGATATTATTCGCCGTCATCCAGGTGATATCGATCAGCTTAAACAGGCCATCATCAAGTCGATGGATATCAAACCGAAAGGCCATGACTTTAATATCAAAGAACAGCCGATTATATTCGTTTAATGCATGCAGTACAGTGGCTAGATATCAGCCGGAAATGACCAATCAGGGCATTAATCGCCTGCATACCACCACCGTATTAGATGAGTTTGGCGAAGCCCGTGAAGTGTCATTAACCGGCGAAAGACCACTCACCATTTATCTGGATAATCGTGAGATTGTGACCTTGATGACCCTCGGAGGTCAGCCCGAATTGCTCACCTTAGGTTACCTGCGAAATCAGGGGCTGGTTGATGAGCTGACGCATATTAAATCGATTCAGGTGGATTGGGATGTCGATGCGGTAGCGGTGACCACACATCAACAGAAAAACAACCTCGATTCGCTTATGTCTAGACGTATTGCCACCAGTGGTTGCGGGCAGGGCACCATGTTTGGTCATGTGATGGATTCGCTGTCTGAAATGAAACTGCAGTGTCCCGCGTTCAGTGCCCAGTCTATTTATGATGTACTGCATGCATTAAACGAATATAACGAAATGTATAAGCAGGCCGGGGCAGTGCATGGCTGTGCATTGTGCCAGCAGAATGAGGTGCTGTTTTTCGTTGAAGATGTAGGTCGACATAATGCCGTTGATGCGATTTCCGGCTGGATGTGGCTCAACGATGTCAAAGGCAATGACAAGGTGTTTTATACCACCGGCCGTCTGACCTCTGAGATGGTCATCAAAGTTGCTCAGATGCAGGTACCGCTGCTGTTATCCCGCAGTGGGGTGACGGAAATGGGATTAAACATTGCACAGAATATTGGTATTGGCATGGTAGCCCGAGCGAAAGGTAAACACTTTCTGGTCTATACCGGCCAGGAACAGTTTCAAACAGAAAACTCATTAAGTTCTGCAGGGTAAACCATGGAAATTCAGACAGCTGTTAGCGCAGATATTCCACAATTATGTTTGTTACTCGATAATTTATTCAGTCAGGAATCGGAGTTTAAACCTGATAGCGAATTACAGGCGCTTGGATTAGCGGCGATCATTGAAGGTGATGGCATCGGTGATATTCTGGTTGCAAAACAATCCGGGCAGATTATCGGCATGGTGAATTTGCTTTATACCGTATCAACCGCATTAGGAAGCCGGGTGGCGATTCTGGAAGATATGGTTATCGCACCACAACATCGTGGTTTGGGTGTTGGCTCTGTGTTGTTAAAAAACGCGATCGATTTTGCCAAACAAAAAGGCTGTAAACGGATTACTTTACTTACCGATAATGACAATGAAGCGGCACATCGATTTTATGAGCAGCACGGGTTTATGGAATCCTCTATGCTGGCATATCGTTTGTTTTTAGATTTTTAATATCAGATAGTTACAATCAAAACTTAATTATTTTTCTCATTACTTTTTGCTTCATCCCACAAGGCATCAAGCTCATCTAATGATGCTGTTTGCATTGCTTTTCCCTGCTGAGCTATCTGTGTTTCAATGTATTTAAAACGACGCAAAAACTTCTGATTACATTGTTTGATAGCTTGTTCAGGATCAACATTTAAATGTCTGGCAAGATTGGTAATGGCAAATAACAAATCACCAATTTCTTCCTGTAATTTGTGTGGGTTGGCATCATCCAGTTCTGCGGCAACCTCGTCGAGCTCTTCGTGAATTTTGGCAATAACTCCATCAACATTCGGCCAGTCAAATCCAATACTGGCAGCAGTTTTTTGCAATTCAACCGCGTAACGAAGCGATGGAAGCTGTTTATCGGCAGCATTAAGCAGGGAAGTTTTAGCCATTAGTCGCCACGGGTAAATTTAATGATATGCCGGCGATCACGTTTACTTGGCCGACCTTTTTGATCACGAAAGCCTAATGGCTCGTTTTTAATTTGTTCACGTAATAGTTCGCGTTTTTCACGACTTTCCGGCGTTTCCTGGTAAAGCAACTGGGCTTCACTGGCTGGACGACGCTGTTTTTGCAGTCCTAATACATCAATAACGTATTCATAAGGTGGCAGCGAAATAGCTAATTGATCGCCTGGACGAATAGTACGGCTGGGTTTAGCGCGTTGACCGTTTGCATGAACCTTGCCGCCGTTGATGGCTTCAACAGCCAGGCTGCGAGTCTTGTAAAACCGCGCAGCCCAGAGCCATTTGTCCAGTCGTTGATTTTCCTGACTTTCGGTTTCGGCTTTCGCCATTAAGCTTTACCTTGTAATTGCAACAAAATACCTTCGTTTTCAAGTGTTGAAGTGTCTTGCGTGATTTCTTCACCTTTGGCAATGGTGCGCAATAACCGACGCATGATTTTTCCGCTACGGGTTTTTGGTAAATTATCGGAATAACGAATCTCATCAGGCTTGGCGATAGGTCCAATTTGATCAGCGACCCAGGCGCGTAACACGTTGGTCATTTCGTCATCAACACCGCCTTCAGGGCGGTTGCCTTTTAAAACCACATAGGCAAAAACCGATTCGCCTTTTACATCATGCGGTTTACCAACAACCGCTGCTTCGGCAACCGCTTCATGGGCAACCAGAGCTGATTCGATTTCCATGGTACCCAGACGATGACCTGATACATTAAGCACATCATCAATGCGTCCCATGATCCAGAAATAACCTTCTTCATCCTGACGGGCGCTGTCTCCAGCCAGATAATATTTGCCATCGAAATACGGCCAATAGGTGTCTTTATAACGCTGGTCATCACCCCAGATGGTCTGAATCATTGACGGCCAGGGCTTACGAATCACCAGAAAACCACCTTGATTAGCATCAAGCGCTTCGCCTTGTTCATTGACGACTGCCGCATCAATACCGGGCAGAGCACGGGTACATGAACCTGGTTTAGTTACTGTGACAGCCGGTACCGGAGCAATCATATGGGCACCGGTTTCAGTCTGCCACCAGGTATCAACGATAGGACAGCGTTCCTGGCCAATCACACGGTGATACCACATCCATGCTTCAGGATTGATTGGTTCACCCACTGTACCTAATAAGCGCAAGTGGGAGAGATCGTACCGTTGTGGAATATCATCGCCTGCTTTCATCAAAGCCCGGATTGCGGTGGGAGCTGTGTAGAAAATGCTGACATGATGACGGGCACATACATCCCAGAAACGACCTGCATCAGGAATGGTTGGCACACCTTCATAAATAATCATCGTTGCGCCGACCGCTAGTGGACCATACGCAACATAGGTATGACCGGTGATCCAACCAACATCGGCAGTACACCAGAATACGTCTTTTGCTTGAATATCGAATACCCAACGCATGGTGGTAATAGCGTTCAGTAAATAACCGGCTGATGAATGTTGAATACCTTTAGGCTTACCGGTAGAACCCGATGTGTATAGTAAAAACAATGGATCGCAGGCATTCATCGGTTCAGGTTCACACTCCGCTGACTGGCCTTGCTCAGCGTCATGCCACCAGATATCGCGGCCTTCCTGCATATTGATGTCATTGCCGCAACGTTTAAAAACAATCACCGTTTCGACACTTTTGCAGCCTTTGTCTAAAGCCTGATCGGCGGTATTTTTAAGACCTATGATCTTGCCGCCACGATGTCCGCCATCAGCAGTAATGACCAATTTGGCTTGAGTGTCTTCAACACGATCTTTTAATGCTTCAGCAGAGAAGCCACCAAACACGACTGAATGAATGGCACCAATGCGAGCGCAAGCCTGCATGGCTACTACGGCTTCGGTGATCATTGGCATATAAATGATGACCCGATCGCCTTTTTGGATACCTTGATTTTTTAATGCATTGGCAAATGTGCAGACTTTCTGATGCAACATTCGATAGGTGATATGTTGCACATCACCTGGTTCGCCTTCAAAAATAATGGCTGTTTTTTCAGCGTTAACTTCTAATTGTCTATCAAGGCAATTATAGGAAACATTCAATTGACCATCGGCAAACCACTTATAAAACGGTGCGTTACTGTCATCTAATATTTTGCTGAAAGGTTTAATCCAGTCGAGTTCCTGCTTGGCTAATTCGCCCCAAAAAGCTTCATGATCCTCAGCCGCCTTGGCATAAAGTGCATCAAGATTTTTGGGATTTAGTGCTGAGTTTTTATAAAAACTTTCGCAGGGGGCGAAATGCCGGTTTTCATGAAGGGTAGATTCAATATTATTCTGAGCCATAAATACCTTACCTTATTATTCTCTCTGTTTTGAGTATAGCCCGCTGCCAGCGTTAAATGTAGTCAGCTTCCAATAAAAAACTCTCCCGAAAGCGACAATGCTTAGGGGAGAGTCCGTTTTGTTAACGTTGGGTTTTAGAAGAAACCGAGAGGGCTGGTGCTGTAGCTGACCAACAGGTTTTTAGTTTGTTGGTAATGTTCCAGAGCAATTTTGTGAGTTTCACGACCCACGCCAGATTTCTTATATCCACCAAAGGCGGCATGAGCAGGATAATGATGGTAGCAGTTGGTCCATACACGACCAGCCTGAATAGCACGGCCCATGCGATATGCCAGATTCATATCACGGGTCCATAAACCGGCACCCAGACCGAATTCGGTGTCGTTAGCGATTTCCAGAGCTTCTGCTTCATCTTTAAATGTGGTGACTGAAACTACAGGTCCAAAAATTTCTTCCTGGAAGATACGCATTTTGTTATGGCCTTTCATCAATGTCGGTTCGATATAAAAACCACTATCGAATTCAGCACCCAGTTGTTCGATACCACCGCCCATTAATAATTGAGCACCTTCCTGTTTGCCGATTTCAACGTAGCTGAGGATTTTATCGAATTGTTCCTGTGAAGCCTGAGCACCGACTTGTGTTTCGGTATCTAAAGGATTACCCCGTTTAATCAGTTTGGCACGCTCCATGACCACAGCAATAAATTCGTCATAGATGCTTTCTTGAATCACTGCGCGAGAAGGGCAGGTACATACTTCACCTTGGTTAAAGAACGCCAGGACCATGCCCTCTGCACATTTATTAATGTAGTCCTGTTCTTGCTGCATGATATCTTCAAAGAAGATATTTGGTGATTTACCACCTAGCTCTACAGTAGAAGGAATGATGTTTTCGGCTGCGTATTTCATGATTAATGAACCAACAGGTGTTGACCCAGTAAACGCGATTTTGGCGATTCTTTTGCTGGTACCAAGTGCCTGACCGGCTTCGCGGCCAAAACCATTCACTATATTTAATACGCCAGCAGGTAATAAATCGGCAATCAGTTCAACCAGAATCAGGATGGATACCGGAGTTTGTTCAGCCGGTTTCATCACCACGCAGTTGCCTGCAGCCAAGGCGGGTGCCAGTTTCCATGCCGCCATTAATAATGGGAAGTTCCATGGAATAATTTGACCGACAACGCCGAGCGGTTCATGGAAGTGATAGGCAACGGTATGTTCGTCGATTTCGCCCATGGTGCCTTCTTGAGCTCGCAAACAACCGGCAAAATAGCGAAAGTGGTCAGCAGCCAAAGGAATATCGGCATTGAGGGTTTCACGAACTGCTTTACCGTTATCCCAGGTTTCAGCTACGGCCAATTTTTCAAGATTTGCTTCGATGCGATCAGCAATTTTCAGCAGAATATTGCTGCGATCTTGAACGGAGGTTTTGCCCCACGCATCACGTGCTTTATGAGCTGCATCAAGCGCTAATTCAATGTCAGCTTCGCCGGAGCGCGGGATTTCACAAATGACTTCACCGGTTACCGGAGTAATGTTATTAAAGTATTCGCCTTTAACAGGAGCGACCCATTCACCGCCAATAAAGTTTTCATAACGTGATTTGAATGAGATCACCGAATCGGGTGTGCCTGGTTTTGCGTAAATCATAATTCTCTCTCTTATATTGTTATGTTTTAAAAAGCCCAGCATAAATGCTGTGGCGGATAAAATACTTGACTGAAAATCCTGTTCACTTGACTGATAGTCCAGAAGTGACAAAAAAGTTAACACATCGTTCAATAGAGTTGCTATTTTTGCTATGAAATTTTCATATCTTTGTGAGTGGAAAAAGGCCGTTAGTCGTAAATACTATGACTTGACTTATGGTCGGAAACGGACACATGATCAATCAACGTTTATCAAGGTCATATTATGAGCCTGAATACATTGCCACCAAGTCATCGCCGCGAAAACCGTCAGTTACTGATAGAAAACAAAGTGACATTTAACGGTCCGGAAACGGAATTGAGTATTTACGATACCTATCGTAGCTCCTCAGGCGTCGCACTAGAGGCAGATCACTTATTGTATTGCGGCATGGTTAGTGGACGGAAAGTCATGCATAACCATTACAATTTGTCCGGTGAGCTGTTTGTGCCTCATGAATCATATGTGATGCCGCCTGGTGAGCATGTTGAAATTGATTTTCCCGATGCCAATGAGCAACAACCGACAACCTGTCTGACCATTGAGATCTCTAAAGAACGTATTGAAGCTATTTCAAAACGTATGCGGGATTTGGTGAAAATCGAAGCGCCGGATCATCAGTGGGAATATCAGCCCCGTATTATTCACAAACATCACACTCATGATACCCAGCAATTACTGGAAAGAATGGTTTCGTTTTATGTACGAAATGATCCCGATAAAGAATTGATGGTGGACTTGGGGGTATCTGAATTGGTGATCAGATTACTTCGTGAGCAGGGACGCGAAGTATTATTAAGTTATTGCAAACGTGTGCCCGATGCCAGTGGCATCACAACGGTTATTCACACGTTGGAACAAAATCTTCGGGAACCTTTGGACATCGATCAATTATGTCGGCAGGCCTGTATGAGTCGCAGCCGATTATATGTTGAATTTAAAAAACAGTTAGGTTGTACACCAGGTGAATTTCACCAACAACTCAGACTGAAATCTGCTGCTGATGCGATTCGTGACGGCCAAAGTGTCACTGAAGCTTGTTATGGCTATGGATTCAATGACTTAAGCCATTTTAGTCGACGTTTTAGTCAGTTTTTTGGCTGTTCGCCTAGCGCTTTTCGGAAAGTAAATTTGCCTGATCAATCGGTATAGCCAGTCATTTAATTTCGTTTGGTCAGAACGTCGAAGGCTTCAAGCTGTCATAATTACGACAGTTGAATTTGTTTCACCTCTCAAAATATCCCCTTCAGTAATGACAGAAATTCTATGCCGTTATGCCAATACTATTTTTTCAACAGGGTCATCCTGTTATTAATTTTGAGTTTCTTGCCAACCTATTCGGTTATGGCGGAGTCAGAAAAAAATATTGATATTCAGATAACCGGAATAGATGAAGAATTAACTGAAACTCTGTTGAATGGTCTGAGCATAACCAGACAAAAAAATAGTCCAAGACTCGATTCTCGCAGCGTTGGTCGTTTACACGATCAAGCCACTGATGAATTGAAACATATGCTTACGGTATATGGTTATTATTCCCCTGAAATCACTGCTGAATTAATTGAGACGGACGAAAATAACTGGCGGGCCAGTTATCAAATTGCGTTGGGCCAACCTGTCACTATTCGTAAAATCAATATCGCTGTTGAGGGTGATGCTAAGACTGATCCAGTTTTTACTACATTGATAAAGACCATGCCGCTTAAAGTGGGAGACCACTTTAAACATGACAATTATGAAAATGCCAAAAAGTCTATGCTCAGAATTTCTGCTGAGCGGGGATATTTTGATGGTGCATTTAGCTGTAATCGGGTTAGTGTAGATATAGAGGCTAATGCTGCTGACATTTGTCTGGTGTATGACGGCAAACAACGCTATCGATTCGGTACGATTTCTTTTCCAGATACCGTGGTAAATGATGAATTGCTTGAAGCGATGTCACCTATCGAAGCAGGTGAACCCTTCACTTCGAGCAAGTTACTGACATTACGCAATAATTTACAAAACAGTGGCTATTTTGCTTCTGTTTCTACTCAAGCGATGACCTCTGCACGGGAAAATGATGAAGTCCCAATAGAGGTTTCATTGGATGAAAATCTGAAGCATCGTTATAGCGCAGGGGTGGGCTATGGTACTGATACCGGTGCCAGGATGAGTCTGGGGTGGCAAAACCGCTACGTAAACGATCGTGGTCACAGACTTTCGGTAGAAAGTCGTTTATCGCAAATAGCCAACCGGATTGGTGCCGATTATCAGATGCCGTTCTGGAGTGAGAATATTGATACCGTCGGTTTTAATACGGAATTAAAGCAAGAAGATACTGATACCAGTGAAAGCCGCTCCATTGCGATCGGCAGTTATTACAATCGCATGCGTTGGGGCTGGGAAGAAACCGGCAGCATCAAATTTCTAAACGAAAGCTTTGACGTTTCTGATGATTCCGCATCAACCACATTACTAATACCTGGTATTGCTTATGCCAGAACCTGGGCAGATGACACTATTTACACCCGGCATGGTGGTCGAGTCAGTGTCGAGTTGAGCGGAGCTGCTGAGGGCTTTCTGTCAGATATCAGTTTCAGCCAAATAGTCATGCGCGGTAAATACATCAAAAGCATAGGTACTTCCAGCAGAGTTATTACCAGGGGGATGGTGGGGGCTACGGAAGTCAGCGATTTTTCAAAGTTACCCAGCTCTTTACGTTTTTTTGCCGGTGGTGATAACAGTATTCGCGGATTTAATTATCAATCACTTGGTCCAAAAAATGATCTTGATGAGGTGACGGGTGGTCGTTATACGGCAGTTGGCAGTGTCGAATACGAACATATGTTTCTGCAAAATTGGGGCGGGGCGGTTTTTTCTGATTTTGGTAACGCCTTCAATAGTTGGTCAGATCCAATAGAGTATAGTGTTGGTGTCGGTATTCGCTGGCGCTCACCGGTTGGTTTGATACGTGTGGATGTGGCTCGTGGAATTTCGGATGAAGACAAACCCTTTGGTTTACATATCATGATAGGGCCTGATTTGTGATAAAGCGCGCATTATGGATAATCGCAATTATATTGTTGCTGGTTTTACCGGCAGGCCTATATTGGTTATTAATGACCAAATCTGGTTTTGAAACGGCATTAAATTTCACTCAGAACACATTACCCGAACTCACTATCAACGAAGCACGCGGCCGACTTTACGATGGCATATTTTTAAAAGGTATTGCCTATGAACCTGAAGATGGCGATGCGATTTATATTGATACCATTGATGCTCGTTGGCAGTTATGGTCGTTACTTTCCAGCCGTTTTATTATCAACCAAATTCATATAAACAAGCTGCAAATCAAACAGGCCGAAAAGGTCATCGAGGTTGATGCTGAAGAAAGCTTCAGCCTTCCGGAAATACGCATTCCCCTTGCAATACATGTCAGATCACTGCGTATAACGGGAGCAGAGTTGATTGATAATCAAGGTGTTACAACATCCTTGTTTGATCGTTTCGATACTTCGTTGAGGTTGAATTACGATCGGTTGATAGTCTCTTCATTAAGGCTGAATCGTAATGTGTTTGCCTTTACCTTAGTGGGGAATGTGCAGTTATATGAACCATTTACCACCAATTTAAATTATGGTGCAAGACTGAACGATCCTGAATGGGGCCTTATTTCTGCAACCGGAACCATAACTGGTGATCTTCAACAAATGACCTTACGCCAGCAATTGGGGGCACCATTCGCTTCTGAACAAACCATCATGGTGCGTAATCTGCTAGGTGATTTAGATTGGCGTCTCAGCATTGAAAGTGAAGAGTTGCCATTGGGGCAAATTCTTAAAACTGACCTTGGCAATGTTACGGCAATCGATTTGGATGCCAAAGGCACCTTGAACAGCGCTAAGTTAGAACTTGATTTCCTACTGGATGAATTTGAAGAAATACACCCACCGTTGTCGGCCAGTGTGAGTTTAAGTTCGAATGATTTAACCAACTGGCGTGTTGATTTAATGGCGGCTATCAGTCAAAACGGTTTTGCCGAGCTGCATGGCGACATTCAAGTTACCGAAGATCCGATGGCGAGCGGTTTTTCAATTGAGGCAAGCTGGTCGAAGCTAAAATGGCCTTGGCAACCCGATACTGAATTATTGGTTGATGATGCTTCAGGACAACTTTCTTTGGAGGGCAACCTGCAGGATTATCATTTGATATTGAGCAGTTCGCTATCCGCACTGGAGCAAAACTGGACGATTAAATCCAATTTACAAGGTGATTTACAACAAGCAACTATCAATTCACTTGAAATCCAATCGGCGCTCGCTGAGCTTGCTGTAAGTGGTGATGTCGGTTGGGAACCTGAGTTACGTTATCAATTGGAAGGCGGATGGAAAAACCTGCAGCTACCAGCGAGTTTAAGCGGTGTGACAGTTGAAAGTTATTCGGGTTTATTCAACCTTAAAGGTGAGAAAGAACTATTTGATTTAAAAGTAGATTCAGACTTTATTATTGATGACATCCCCTTGATAGTAAATTTACTGGCCAGCAGCCCTGAAGCCGGAATAACCGAGATACGAGCTGATACTAAAATCGCCGATGGTGGCGCTGGTTTCAGTGGCAAAGTCAATTGGAAAGAAAATCTGTTGGTTGACGGAAAACTCACCTTAAGACAGCTGGATCCCGCGGCTTTTGACTCTGAATGGCCGGGCAGAATAAGTGGTCAGGCGCAATTACAATTTCAGGATAAAGGCGAGGGTAATTTCCAAGCCAGTGTGCAGCAATTGCATTTAAACGGCATGTTAAGAGAACGTAACTTTTCGCTGGATAGTAATCTGCAAGCAATTAATACCGATGTAAATATTGAAGACTTGCTGCTCAAAGTAGGCGATTCACAACTATCGTTAAAAGGTAAGGTTGAGAAACAGCTGGATTTAAGTTGGCAATTAGCTTCACCCAATCTGCAGGATTTTCATCCTGATTTATCCGGTAGTTTAAACGGGCAGGGGCAATTGTTCGGCGAGCTGGCTAGATTAAAACTGAATGCCAAACTGGATGGTAGCGCTATTCACTGGGCCGATAAATTAGCTATCGGATCTATTAATGCTGATGCCCAAATAGACCTTACTGACAATCAACAAAGCAAACTGAATGTGCAGTCCACCCAGATCGTAGTGGCCGAGCAAACGATTGACTCAGTTGATTTAAGTCTGACTGGCAAGCGTGATCAACACCAACTTGGTTTGCAGATCCGGTCTGACATTGTGACCTTATCCAGTCTGTTACAAGGTAGCTTAAATGCAGAAAATCAATGGACCGGCCGGTTACAGTCAATGGATATCAATAATGATATGGCGGGAAGCTGGCAGTTGCGTGAATCTGGAGATATTCAATTATCAGCGGATAAACAAATCATGTCGCAGCATTGCTGGCAATCAGAGCAACAGGCTCAACTGTGTCTGCAAGGTGAAAATGGGGAGCAAGGTGCTCAGGCTCAAGTAGGCATCAATCAACTTTCAACGGAAATTTTAAAACCCTGGGTAGAAGAATATGCCAAGTTATCCGGTTTTATTAATGGCAAATTGCAACTGGCCATGGAGGCTGAAGGGAATATTACCGGCACTGGTAATTTATCGCTGAACGAGGCGGTTTTAAAACTGGAATCGGAAGGCCTCCGTCAGCAAGAACCCATTGAATTCGATACGGTTGAATTACGTTATCAGCTCACAACGGAAGACAGTATGGTAGCAATAACCATTGCCCCCGATGTCGCTGGAATGCAGCCTATCGAGGCAAGATTGCAATCTGCCGCAGTGAAAACTCTTATGCAAGCACCGATGGATACACCGCTTACCTTGCAATTGCAGACGTCGGTTGAAGATCTCGCTGCATTGAATCTGGAAACTCTGGCATTTGATGAATTAGCCGGCAAACTTGAGTTGCATGTTGATATGCAAGGCACAGTTAATCAACCGGAATTATCCACAGCAATAAGCTTGCGTGATGGACAAATATTTTTAGTGGATATGGGGATCACTCTATCGGCGATTAATGGCGATATCAAAGGCGATCCTTTATCTGGCGTGAAGATGTTATTGCAGGCACAGTCTGCCGAAGGCCAGTTGGAAATTGCTGGTGATTTCAGCATGACCGATGCTGATTGGTTGCTGAATGCCACTATTAAAGGTGACCAGCTGGAAGTGATGAATCTGCCGGAAGCTTATGTGATTGCTTCGCCAGATTTAAAACTTATGGTTTCTCCACAAACAGCCAAAGTGAGTGGGACCGTGAAAATTCCTACAGCAGAATTGGCACCGATGGATTTCAACACCACGGTTTCAGCCAGTCAGGATGTGGTGATTGTCGGTCAGGAAATGGATGATGAAAAAATGCGCCTGGCAACGGATGTGGATGTCACTGTGCAGTTGGGTGACAAAGTAATGATTCGGGCATTAGGTTTTCGTGGTCGTCTTGGTGGAAATTTGCGTATCTATGGCGATGCAGGAGAGCTGTTGCTGGGCAATGGCCAAATCACCGTGAATGATGGCAGTTATGCCGCTTATGGACGTGAATTAACTGTAAATAATGGCAGAGTGTTGTTTTCTGGTGCAGCTATTGATAACCCTGATTTAGATATAAAAGCCATTCGTAAAGGCACTAACTATCAGGCAGGTATCCATATTACCGGACCAGCTAATAATCCACAGGCAACGTTATTTTCGGTGCCTTCAATGAGCCAGGAAGACATTCTGTCCTATATTGTTTTAGGGCGGCCATTAGGGCAAGCCAGTGCGGCCGATGCGGCAATGTTGGCTTCCGCAGCGACCAATCTCGGTATTTCCAACGGTAATGCCATCAGCGAGCAAATCGCCAGCACCTTTGGTTTGGATTCGGTTGAGTTTACCGGTGAAAGTCCGGATACGGCGGCCGTACAAATTGGAAAATATTTGTCCCCTAAACTGTATCTTGGATATGGCATAGGTATTTTCGAACCAGTTAGTACGGTTCAATTGCGTTATACCCTGAGCAAAATTTGGACGTTACAAGCGGAGTCGGGTACCCATAGCGGAGTGGACTTGTTATACATCTACGAGCGATAAAAAAAGCCCTGTAAAAATACAGGGCTTTTGACTTACCTTTTACTGAAGTATGAGGTGAGTCTGGGTGAAATCAGGCGCGGTTCTTTTCGCGAATTTCATCCAATGTTTTGCAATCGATACACAATGTTG
>JAMDEF010000128.1 GCA_023488305.1 Gammaproteobacteria bacterium
TGCCATCACCGGTAACTTCCGTGGTTTGGGCACCAATAATCACAGTCACATTGCTCAAACATTTATAGAATTTTATTCAGGCAGGTGCCTTATGTTGGATGCAAACATTGCTGGACAATTAAAAACGTATTTGCAGAATCTGCAACGCCCGGTTGAGATCATTGCGTCACTTGATGATGGCAAAAAATCTCAGGAAATGCGTGAATTGCTGGTTGAAATTGCCGATATGTCTGACAAAGTCAGCTTTTCTGATGCTGATAATGATGCGCGTAAACCATCATTCCGCATCAAACAGCCAGAGGGTCAGGAGCATATCCGCTTTGCCGGTATCCCGATGGGGCATGAGTTCACTTCGCTGGTATTAGCATTGCTGCACACTGGCGGGCATCCGATGAAAACCGAGCCTGAAGTGATTGAACAAATCAAACAACTCGAAGGCGAGTTTGTGTTTGAAACGTATATTTCATTGTCATGCCAGAATTGCCCTGAAGTGGTACAAGCGCTGAATCTGATGGCGGTGTTGAATCCGAATATTCATCACACCATGATTGATGGTGCGTTATACCCTGAAGAAGTAGAAGCACGTCAAATCATGGCGGTACCGACTGTTTACCTGAACGGTGAAGTCTTCGGCCAAGGTCGCATGGGCTTGACTGAGATCATTGGCAAGCTGGATACAGGCTCGATTAAACGCGAAGCAGAAAAAATCAATCAGCGTGCCCCTTACGATGTATTGATCGTTGGTGGTGGTCCTGCTGGTGCTTCAGCATCAATTTATGCTTCTCGCAAAGGTATTCGTACCGGTATTGTGGCCGAGCGTTTTGGTGGCCAGGTGATGGATACCCTGGCGATTGAAAACTTTATTTCAATCAAAGAGACAGAAGGTCCTAAACTGGTTGCTGCACTTGAAGAACACGTCAAGGAATATGAAGTGGACGTGATGAAGCTGCAACGTGCTACCAAGTTACGCCAGCAAGGCAAAATGATTGAAGTGGAGCTGGAAAGCGGCGCGAAATTACTCAGTAAAGCGATCATTGTCGCTACGGGTGCTCGCTGGCGTGAGCTTGGTGTACCCGGCGAAACTGAATACCGTGGTCATGGCGTAGCCTACTGCCCGCATTGTGATGGTCCGTTATTCAAAGGCAAACATGTTGCAGTAATTGGTGGTGGTAACTCCGGTGTTGAAGCGGCAATTGATTTGGCCGGTATTGTCGGACATGTCACCTTATTGGAATATGCCGACCAGTTGAAAGCTGATGCCATATTACAGAAAAAACTGCATAGTTTGAGCAATGTGACTGTGATTATTGGTGCCCAAACCACGGAAGTTACCGGTGATGGCAAAAAGGTCAATGGTCTGAATTACAAAGATCGGGCCACAGAAGAATCACATCATGTTGAAGTGGCTGGTGTCTTTGTGCAGATTGGTTTGTTACCCAATACAGACTGGTTGAAAGACACGTTAACGTTGAGCAAGTATGGTGAGATTGAAATTGATTCTCATGGGGCCACCTCAATGCCAGGTGTATTTGCCGCCGGGGATGTAACCACCATTCCTTATAAACAAATCATTATGGCAATGGGTGAGGGCGCCAGAGCAGCATTAGGCGCATTTGATTACCTTATCCGCAATGAGTTTGATGATAAGGATAAAGCGGCTTAAGACATCGGCCAAAACCGAATTCATTCCGCCTCGTCAATCAAATCGCGCAGGTTTAATAACTTCATGCGTATGGCGAGGCGGGTGAGTTCAATATCTGAATTCACCTCAAGTTTGCGTTTAATAATGTAATGCGAATTGGATACCGTTTTCGGGCTGATATTCAAAATATCAGCTATCTGTTGATTGTTTTTGGCTTCCAATAACAACCGCAAAATTTCAAATTCCCTGACCGTCAAATCATCCAGCCTGGCTTTATCCTGTCCCAGCTTTTCCAATGCTAAAGCTTGGGCGATGTCCGGACTCAAACTGAGTTTATTTTCATAGACCTGAAAAATTCCATGAATCAACAAGGTGGGATCACTGCTCTTGGTGACATAACCCAATGCCCCAGCACGAATAGCCTGTAATGCAAAGCTGGGGTTTTGATGCATGCTGAACACCAGAATTCGTGCCTGGGCATCATATTGTCGGATGCGTGAAATAGCTTCCAAACCACTTTGGCCTGGCATGGAAATATCCATAATCACCACATCTGGCTGAAAGGTTTTGTAGTTCTGATAAGCTTCAGCGGCATCACGCGCGTCAGCAATGACGGTTAAGTTTGGCTGCTTTTGCAATAACGAACGATAGCCTTCGCGTACGATCGCATGATCGTCAACCAGTAAAATCTGAATATTTTTATCAACCATGGTGATTCTCTATTGGTAATTCTATCGGCGGATTAATGGGCAACTCGATCAACAGTTTCAAGCCTCCTTCGCGATGTGTCTCCATGCTGACTTTTCCGCCCAGAGCATTAACTCGCTCGGATATGCCCAGTAATCCCACACCCATATGTTGATTGATACTGTCGCGTTTTGCTTTGCCATTATCTTCAACCTGCAGAATTAACTTATCTTGATGAAGGCAATCCAGCTTGATGTTGGCTTGACTGGCATCTGCATGTTTCGCGATATTGGTCAGTGATTCCTGCACGATTCGATATAAATTGACCGGCAACGGTTCGGGAAGGTCATCAACGTTATCAGTAATTTGCAGATTAAACTGGGTTTCACCACCTGTGCGTTGATTCCAGCTTTTAATCAGTTTTTCCAGACTTCGCGTCAGTCCTAGTTCATCTACATCAGCAGGACGCAAGCGCGTCAATAAACCACGTAAGGCCGACATCATATGTTCAGTAATATGGCTGATACCTTCGGTTTCAGTGAGTATAGAGGGGCAATCTTTACGAGCTGTCTGACTGATTGATGTAGTCAAGGCGTTAATGCCGGCTAGGCATTGACCAAACTCATCATGCAGTTCACGGCTGATATAACGATGTTCTTCTTCTTGGGCATTAATCAGTTTCAAGGCAAGTTGGCGGTTCTCGGCCATGATATGTTGCTGACTGGCAGCCAAAGCGTTGATCGCTTCACTGGTACGCCGCCATTCGCCGATGTCAAAACTGGGAATACGGGTTTGCAATTCGCCCTGTTGCATTTTTTCCAGTCCACGAACGATAAGCTGCGCAGGGCGAAGCATCCGGTGGATGGTCATAAACACCAACAGTGCTACAGCAAAAATACTCACCGATAAAATGCCAAATACTGCCCGCAAATTACTCCAGGCACGGGCGATTTCCGTTTCCACATTCAGTGACACCAGGATATTGCCGTATGTAATAGCATTAAAGGAAAAACGGCGGCTGACTTCATAATTTGGCTGAAACAGCTTTTGATAGATCTTGCCAAACCACTGCGGCCAACGCGTTTCATCATGAATCACTTCATTACACAAACTACGCCGGCGACTTTCAGTACGGGACAAAAACTGTACACAGGAGCCCGGCACGCCATTAAGTTGTTGCAGGATATCGGTATCCGGAAATGCGACTGAATAATCATAGCGAGAAAACATTTTCAGTAGCTGTTGAGTCAGTTGTTTTTCAATGCGCAGCGCTGTTAAATCGGCTTCCAATTTGGCTTGCTGATCGTTCTGATACAACACATAACCGGCACTTCCCAGCAGACAGATAAAACCTATCAACATAATTCTAAAGAAAAGCTGCAGTCTGAGATTCATGGTTTATCCGTATATACAATGAGTACAGTCTAGGCGCAGATTTATGCTCTGCAAAGCGGGCTGGCCACACACGGGAAATTTGCCCGATGTCCATGGGCAAATATCTGATGTGCGGATTGGGCTTTCGAGGTTTAATGCATGACATAAAAAGCAATATGAGTATGCTTGCTTTAAGTTCATATAGTTTGATCGGTTTCATATCCATCTGTTTGATGATAGATTCCTGCAGTAACTAAAAGCATAAGCTTGGGTGGAGAATGCTGAGTTCTCAGAAAAGTAGCTAACGAGATTTCTGGACTTTAGCTGTTAGTCTCTCGCCTGAAAGTTTAACTATAAGCATCACTTGAAGAGTCACAAATGACTTACTGTTAGTTCTTAGAATAAGTAAGTCTTAATAAAAAATATTACCTAATAAAAGGGGAGAGAGAATGTCGGATAAGCAGCAACTGAATACTGCTCGTGAACACGCTTTGGCACTGGAAAAAGTAGTCAATGATGTGGTGATTGGTCAACATCAGGCCATCCGCTTGATTTTGATTGCCTTACACGCCCGTGGTCACGTTTTACTTGAAGGTGGTGTCGGCGTGGGTAAAACCACTTTGCTGCGTGCTTTTTCCAAAGCCTTAGGCGGGGCTTTCGGTCGTATCGAAGGTAGTGTCGATTTAATGCCTAATGACCTGCTTTACAGTGCCTGGGTTAATGCAGATGGTAAGCCAGTGATCGAGCCTGGCCCGCTGATTGCCAAAGGTGAAGAAACCGCGGTGTTTTTCTTTAACGAAATCAACCGGGCGCGCCCACAAGTTCAATCTTTACTATTAAGAGCAATGGCGGAACGCAGTGCAGAAGCGTTTGGTAAAGAATATCGCTTCCCGCATATGATTGTATTTGCCGATCGTAATGCCGTCGAAAAAGAAGAAACCTTTGAACTGAGTGCTGCTGCCCGTGACCGGTTTCTGTTTGAAATTAACATCAGCCGTCCACTGGAAGATGAATCACGGCGTAAATTGATTTTTGATCCAGCCTTCCATGATGTAGATGCTTTGCTCAGTTCAATCGGCGCGCCTTTATTAAATTATCGTGATCTCAATGAATTAGATCGTGATATTCAAAACAGCGTGTTTGTCTCACCGGAAATTGAAAACTACGTCGTGCGTTTGTGGGATGCCAGCTGGGAACCACACAAACTCGGAATTACTTTGCCGGATGTCTATGTTGAAGATCTGGTTGTGGCCGGAGCAAGTGTTCGTGGTATGTCAGCGATGGTGCGTGCTGCCAAAGTATGTGCCTGGCTGGAAGGCCGTGATCATGTTCTACCGGACGATATTCATTTTGTATTATTGCCATCTCTCACGCATCGCGTGTTCTTGTCACCGGTCTATGATGGCCGCCGTGAGCAGTTGATGCCGCAATTTATTCAGGCGTTACGCGATCATATAGCTACACCGTAAGTAGGCAAACTTCATGAAGCCTATTCAACCTCAGGAATTTAGCTACCGCTTTCCGGATAAGGTGTTTGGTCATGTGCCCGGTGCACATAGTGGAACAGCTTTGGGCAGTGGTGATCGTTTTGCCGGTTTTGCCGATTTATTTGATTATCCGGATCCACGGCGTTTGGATGTGCGTGCCAGTTTACGTACCAATATTGCTGATTCAGCATTGGGAAATCAGGAACGCTGGTTAGTGCGTCGCTATCAACAACGTTCATCCATCACCTTATGGCTGCTCTCGGATCTAAGCCGCTCGATGTCGGTTTCCAGCGTCAGTAACGAACGGGTTGCCCGACTGGCGCATATGATTGCTCATAGCTCTATCCGCTTTGGTGATCGTTTTGCCATGGCTGGGTTTGATGCGATCTGGCGTAAAGATGTCTCAGTAATGCCTACCAGACAACGCAGCATGCCTGCTGTTGCTGCAGAAAAAATTATCAACGCGACTCCGCCAACAGCACCCGGTGCGGAAGGTTTGTTTGATGCAGCAGATTTGATTAGCAGCAAACGGGCAATTGTGTTCCTGGCTTCGGATTTTTGTTGTGATATCGATTTGGTGGATCGCACATTACGCAAACTTGCCCATTACACGGTTGTGCCTATCGTCTGGCAGCATGATGAAGTCGATCATTTGCCTTCACATGCCGGCTGGACTGAAACGCGGGATTCTGAAACCGGCAAGCGTCATAGTGTGTGGATCCGTCCCGGCATCAAAAAACGTTGGCAACAACAACTGGATGATCATTTTGAGAAATTGACGGCCTGCTTTATGCGCTATCGCGTCAAGCCGCTTTTTGTCTCTGGAGAAGTTACTCCGCAACAGCTAACCCAGTATTTCTCCGCCATGAAAAAATCATAGGAATGCAAACAATGCGTCGTTTGATCTTTGTTATCAGTTTTATATTCAGCAGTCAGCTAATGGCTGAAGAAGTCACCATCACTCTGGATCGCAGTTGGGGTTTGTTGATTGGTGACGAAGTTGTTGCCAGTGTGAATTTACCCGTCAATACCAGTGAGATTGATCAGGATAGTTTGCCGCAACTCGGAAAACGTCATGGGCCATGGTTATATCTGCAAGAAGTCGTTGCTGATGGTGAGCAGCTGCATCTGCATTATCAGCTCGTCAATGTGCCAGCTGAAACACGCCAACTTGCTACACCAACCTATACCTTAAGAACAATGGCAGGGGAGCTAGTAACCATTCCATCAACCAGTTTTTCTGCTGGTTCTTTTTTGAACACAACAGATGATGCAACTACAGTGACGTTGCGTGGTGATCATCAGCTATTGGCTGCTGATTTCGGACCGTTACAAAAACAACTGTTTTATGCCACGTTAGTTGCATTGTTAACAGCATTGATCTGGTTTATCTGGCATATCGGGCTGCGTCCTGGCAAACGTTTACCCTTTGCTAAAGCAGTGTTTTCGATGAATAAACTACGCTGGTTCGGTCATAAAGATGTCGATTCGGCCACCCGAGTGATGCATCACGCCTTCAATGAAAGTGCTGGCACGGTAGTGATTTATAGTCAGATTCAACAGTTGTGGGATAGCTGCCCTTGGTTAGTAGATTTGCAACCGGAAATTACGCGTTTTTATCAGCAATCAGCATCACACTATTTCGCCCGAAATTCGCAGCAATCGGCAGATTTTGACAGTTTGATTAAACTGGCGCGTGCCTGCCGGGCGAGGGAGAAAATGGCATGATGCTGTTTGGCCTCGAATGGGCTTATCCTTTGATGATTTTGCTGCTACCGTTGGCGTTATTGCCATGGTTCAACAACAATCTCGATAAAACGGTGGCATGGACGGCGTTAGTACCTCACGATCCGCTATCTCGAACCATTAGTTTAAGTCTGAAAGTACTGTCTTCTGTGGTGATAGCATCGCTATTACTCGCGGTTGCCAGTCCAGCTATACCCGAACGTACTGTGCAACGCTTTGGCGAAGGGGCAGAGATTGTTTTATTGCTAGATCGTAGTCGCAGTATGGATGATGCATTTGCCGTCACTACCCAAGCGGCAAATTACGCAGTTGCAGGGGATAATTCCAAGCGAAGGGTCGCCAGAACCTACTTAACGGAATTTGTCAAAAAACGCCCGGATGATCGATTTGGTTTTGTATTTTTCAGTACCAACTCTATCAATCTGTTGCCATTGACCTACAGCAAAGAAGCCATTCTCAACACCATTGAAGCTAATTCGTTGGGTAAGGGCTTATCGGATACTAACTTGGCCGATGCATTGATGAATTCAGCCATTATGTTTGAAGATCAGCCTTATCGCGGTGCCCGCATAGTTTTACTCGTCTCTGATGGTGGTCAGTTGATGACCGATGAGGCTATGGAATTAATCACCCAGCGCTATAAAGAGATGAATCTCAGTATTTACTGGATTTACCTCAAAGCCAGACAGGGCATGACGCTAGAACCCTCTGAAAATGACAATATTTTGTACACCGATTTACCCGAGCGCAAAGTTCACGAATTTTTCAAGACTATCGGTGTTCCTTATCGTGCGTTTGAGGCCGGCTCACTTGAAGAATTTGCGCAGGCCATGGACGAAATTGACGAACAGCAATATCAAACACTGATTGTTGAAGAGCTGGTACCGCACGAACCTAAAGCCGATTGGTTTTTATGGTTAGCCTTGCTCGCTATGCTGCCATTGGCAAGCTCACATTTATACAGTTACTGGGGAGTTCGAAAAGCACATGAGTAATACATTGAAATTATTGCGAGTGGGTTTGCTGGCAACACTCATAATCAGCTTGCTGATAATGACTTTTACTGCCTGGCAATTATGGCGTCAGTCACAGATTGAAGCTTTTGTAGCTGCACCTCAGGAGTTTGAAGCCATACCCGATCACCCACGAGCTCATTTTGCTCAAGGTGCTTATCTGGTTAGTCAGGAAGAAACCGATGCGGCTTTGGAACAATTCACCTTGGTGTTGGCAAGTCAGCAAGCGCAATGGTTGCCAGCGGCTTATTTCAACCGTGGCAATATTAATTTGCGTGAAGCATTAACTATGCAAGGCAATGATCCTAGGATGATCCCTTTAGTCGAGTTGGCTAAACAGGATTATCGCAGTGCATTGTTGCAGCAACCCACTTTCTGGGATGCACGCTTTAACCTCGAAGTAGCATTACGTTTAGTGCCGGAAGATCCTGATATGGATGGCAATTTTGACAAACAGGAAATCTACAGTGAGCGCAGTATTGAAACCAAGGCATTTAAGGTTGATCTGCCATGAGTTTGAGTTATCCCAAACGCATATTTTTAACCGCGCTGGTGATGCTGCTCGGGCTGTTGATGATAATGGCAGCGCTTTGGTTGCCACCGATTGATCGCGAAGTTGAGGTGATGGACAGCTTGTTTATCATAGATATTACCGACAGCATGAATGTTGAAGATGTCAGGTTTGGTAACAAAAATATTAATCGACTGGATTGGGCAAAGGAATATACCCGTCAGGCCATCCTTAGCATGCCTTGCGGTTCACATGTAGGCTTGGGGATTTTCAGTGAAGCCCGCAGTTTGATTTTGATGACGCCAGTCGAAGTATGTGCCAATTATCATGATCTGATGCAAATGTTGTCGCAGTTTCATCCTACTATGGCGTGGGCTCGCTCCAGTGAAGTGTCCAAAGCGCTTTATACCGCTATTCGTCAAGCTAAGGAGATCTCGCCGCAACCGACCGTGGTGTTTTTAACCGACGGCCATGAAGCACCTCCCGTGCATGAAACATTGTTTCCGAAATTTACCGATACACCGGGTGAAGTTCCAGGAGTCATTGTAGGTATCGGTGGCAGTGACTTAGTGCCGATTCCCAAAACAAATGAGTTTGGCGAAATTGAAGGTTATTGGGGAATCAATGAAGTTATGCACCGCGATGTATATGCTTCAAGCCGTGGTGATTCCGCAGAGCTGAATGAAAACCGTCCTCGGACCGAGCATTTGTCTTCACAAAAAAAATCGCATATGGAAACGGTGTCGAAACGGGTCGGTTTTGAATTTATCTCATCTCCCACATCTGCACAAAACCTGATTAGAGAAATGCAGAAGATTTCAGTTACCCGTCAGCAGCCGGTGAAATACGATCTGTTTGTCTGGCTGGCATCAATTGCATTGATTTTGTTGGTTCTGGTGTTTTTGCCTTACAGCTTGTTTACTAAGCAGCATGATTAAAATGCTGCTTACAATGTCATGATGAAATGGATTTTATCGATATGACTTCTCGCTGATTTTGAACGGCTAAAGGTAAAGCATGAGCTGGTCAAACCCATATCTGCTTTATCTGCTGCCACTGGCAGTCTTACCTTGGCTGAGTCGTAATACTGAAAAGCAAATTGTCTGGCAAGCATTATTACCCCGGGATAACCTTTCTGCCTTCATTGGTTTTTCCCTGCATTTTTTAGCTTCTGTGACATTAGCATCACTCATTATGGCCCTGGCCGGGCCACATATTCCTGAACATACGGTACAGCGCAGCGGGCAGGGAGCCGAGGTCATTATATTGCTTGATCGCAGCCGTAGCATGGATCAGCCTTTTGCCCGACAACACCGTTTTCGACTGTCTACCAAAATGAACTTTAAAGAAAGTAAGCGCAGTGTTGCCCGCTATTATTTAACAGAATTTGTAAACAGTCGGCCTGATGACCGATTTGCTTATCTGCTGTTCAGTGAGCAGGCCACGACTATTTTGCCATTGACCTATAGCAAAGAAACCACATTGGCAACAATTGAAGCTGGTGGTTTGGGGCGAGGTCTAACCAAGACAGATATCGCTGTGGCGTTAAAACAAGCGGGAAAAATGTTTGACGGTGAAACCTATCGTGGTGCGCGTATTGTGCTGCTTATCTCCGATGGCGGACAGATTTTATCCGCAGAACAAGAACAACAGATCAGCCATTTGTTACGCGAAAATCAGCTGACTTTGTATTGGATTTATATGCGTTCAGTTACCGGAATGACCCTTGACGAAAAGCCGGGCGAAAGTATTTTATGGCAAGGTGCGCCTGAACGACAGTTGCATAGTTTTTTTAAAACCTTGGAAGTTCCGTATCGGGCTTTTGAGGCCGGTTCATTGGAAGAGTTTTCCGAGGCAATGGCTACTATAGATCAGCAACATTATCAGACCTTAATGCTGGAACAACGCATGCCTCGACAATCACTAGCTGATTATTTCCTGTGGGTGGCGCTGCTGAGTTTGTTGCCGCTTACCGCATCACAGTTATACACTTGGTCAGGCGTATCACGAGCTTATCATCTAAAAAAGCACTGACTATTTTCTCCAACAGCGGGTTGAACGTTAATTGAATACTATGCCAATTCACTATCTGGATATTTCCATCAATAAACAACTTTGTGAGCTTTGGTTGAATGATGAGGTGGTGTTTTCTGCAGCCGTTTCAACCGCATTGAATGGTGCTGGCGAACAAGAAAATTCGGGCTGCACCCCAAGGGGATGGCACACGATTCGTGCCTGTATCGGAGAAGGCCAGCCAGTAAATACCGTCTTTCGTGGCAGAAGACCCACCGGTGAAATCTATAGTCCCGAATTAGCCGAACAGTTCCCCGATAAAGACTGGATTTTAACGCGGATTCTCTGGTTAAGCGGATTAGAGCCAGGCAAGAATCGACTGGGAAATGTTGATACAATGCGTCGCTATATTTACATACATGGCACACCGGATAGCGAGCCCATGAGTATAGCCAAATCTCACGGTTGTATCCGCATGCATAATCAAGATTTGCTGGCGTTGTTTGATCTGGTCAAACCGGGCCTGAAAGTCTTTATTCACGAATAAGGTAATTACATGACATTAGGCCCATTAATGGTCGATCTGGTTGGCTTGACAGTCAGCGAGAAAGAAAGAGAAATTCTCCAACATCCATTAGTGGGCGGCGTCATCCTGTTCAGTCGTAACTATGAATCTCCCGAGCAAATTGCTGGACTGACAACAGAAATTCACTCACTGAGACAACCGCATCTGATCATTGCCGTTGATCACGAAGGTGGTCGGGTTCAGCGTTTTCGTGAAGGCTTTAGCCGTCTTCCACCTGTTGGGACGTTGGGCCAGCATTACATGCAACATCCGCAGCAAACGCTTAAGCAGGCAGAGGTGACGGGCTGGTTAATGGCCGCAGAGTTACGGGCTGTCGGCGTAGATTTCAGTTTTGCACCGGTTCTGGATCTGGATTACGGAATCAGTGAAGTGATTGGTGATCGTGCATTTCATCGTGATCCACAAGCAGTCACCAAACTGGCTGCAGCGTATATCAGCGGTATGAAACAGGCTTCAATGGCGGCGGTCGGCAAACATTTTCCCGGCCATGGAGCCGTGGAAGTGGATTCCCATCTGGGATTGCCCGTTGATAAACGTCATCTGGAAGATATGTGGCAGGTCGATATGTTGCCGTTTCGACAACTGTGCTCACATACCCTGGCTGGCATCATGCCGGCACATATTGTTTATGAAAAATGTGACAGTCTGCCGGCTGGTTTTTCGCCATACTGGATTCAGGAAATTCTGCGTAAACGTATGGCCTTTCAAGGCGCAGTGATCAGTGATGATTTGAGCATGGCGGGTGCTGCAGTTATGGGTGACAGTACGGCCCGTGCTGAAGCGGCTTTGGCTGCTGGCTGTGATTTATTGTTGTTATGCAATAATCCGGCTGAAGTCGAAAGTGTGCTGGATAACCTCAAATGTGAAGCCGATCCGCTAAGACATATGCGTCTGGTGCGACTGCATGGCCGGCACCCGATTGATCGGGACACGCTGATGGCCAGCGAGCAATGGAAACAAGCGGTTTATACCGTTGCCAACTATGCGCCTGATACCGATCGGCAACTGGATCTTGCCTGATAATTTTTCGGGATATTCCTCTTATAGCACCAACCAGTGGTGTTATCATTTTGCTTTGAATTAAATAACTGTCTAATGACCTCGCAATTCGTACACCTGCATTTACATACTGATTATTCTCTGGTTGACGGACTGGTTCGTATCAAACCGCTGGTCAAGGCTGCTGCTGCCTCGGGCATGCCGGCGATTGCCATTACTGATCAACATAACCTTTTTGCCGCCGTCAAACTTTACAGCGCGGCAATGCAGGCAGGGGTCAAACCGATTCTGGGTGCCGATATCAGGTTGCGTGACAGCAGTGACAGCAAAAAAAGCCTGCGTATGGTGTTGCTGTGCAGCACGATGGAGGGCTATCACAACCTGTCGCGGTTGATTTCCCGAGCCTATACCGAAGGACAGCATTTAGGTGTACCCATGCTGGAACCTGAATGGCTGGATGGGCAAACCGACGGACTGATTTGTTTAAGTGGTGGGCGTGAAGGGGTATTAGGTCGTGATCTGCTCGGCGGTCGACAAGTTGAAGCTGAACAACTTGCCAGACATTGGATGCAGCTGTTTCCCAATCGTTTTTATCTGGAGCTGATTCGCACCGGCCGCGAAGATGAAGAACGCTATATTCAACAGGCATTACAACTGGCCAGTGAACTCGATCTGCCGGTTGTTGCTACCAACGATGTACGATTTTTAACCCCGGATCAGTTTGAAGCCCATGAAGCCAAAGTTTGTATTAATGAAGGCCGATTATTAGACGATCCACGTCGTCCGCGGATGTATTCCGAACAGCAATATCTGCGTAGCCCGGAAGAGATGGTGCGATTGTTTGCCGATATTCCGGAAGCCATCACTAACACTGTTGAAATTGCCAAACGCTGTAATGTGCCATTAACGCTGGGCGAGCATTACCTGCCGGATTTCCCGGTGCCAGATGGCATGACGCTGGCGGAGTTTTTTTCCAAAGAATCGTTTGAAGGTTTGGCCGAACGACTTCCGGTGTTGTTTCCGGATGAAACGATCCGTGAACAAAAACGCGACGAATATGAGTCGCGTTTACAGATTGAACTCGACGTTATCAATGAAATGGGTTTTCCCGGTTACTTTTTAATCGTTGCCGACTTTATCCGCTGGGCTAAAAATAATGGCGTTCCGGTCGGGCCAGGACGGGGTTCCGGTGCCGGTTCTCTGGTGGCCTATGCGCTGAAAATTACCGATATTGATCCGCTGCAGTACGATCTGCTGTTTGAACGATTCCTTAATCCGGAACGGGTATCACTGCCTGACTTTGACGTCGACTTTTGTATGGATGGCCGAGATCGGGTTATCGATTATGTGTCCCGTCATTACGGCCGGGATCATGTCTCGCAGATCATTACCTTCGGTACCATGGCGGCCAAGGCGGTATTACGAGATGTTGGGCGTGTTTTAGGCCATCCTTATGGCTTTGTTGATCAGCTGGCCAAACTGGTGCCGTTTGAACTGAAAATGACGTTGAGCAAGGCGCTTGAACAAGAACCGCAACTGAAAGAGCGCTATGACAAGGAAGAAGAAGTTCGTACGCTGATTGATTTGGCGTTGCAGCTGGAAGGCCTGACTCGAAACGTTGGTAAACATGCCGGTGGTGTGGTTATCGCGCCAAAAAAATTAACCGATTACACGCCACTATATTGTGAGCAAAACGGTGCCGGGTTGGTGTCGCAATATGATAAAGATGACGTTGAAAGCGTCGGCCTGGTCAAATTCGACTTTTTAGGTCTGAAAACCCTGACCGTTATCGACTGGGCGGTTAAAAATGTCAAAGCGATGTTGCCAGCTGAGGAAGCTGACAAAATTGATATTGCGCTTTTGCCGCTGGATGACAAGCCCAGTTACGATTTGTTGAAACGGTGTGAAACCACGGCCGTGTTCCAGTTGGAATCGCGCGGTATGAAAGAGCTTATCAAACGACTGCAACCGGATAACTTCGAAGACATTATTGCTTTGGTAGCCCTGTTCCGACCCGGCCCGTTGCAATCGGGCATGGTTGATGACTTTGTTAATCGTAAGCATGGTCGTGCCAAAGTCGACTACCCACATCCAGACCTAGAACCTGTGCTGAAACCTACCTATGGGGTTATCGTTTATCAGGAGCAGGTTATGCAGATCGCGCAGATCCTGGCCGGATACAGTCTGGGCGGCGCCGATATGTTGCGTCGGGCGATGGGTAAGAAAAAGCCTGAGGAAATGGCCAAGCAGCGGCAAATCTTCCTCGAGGGTGCGAAAAATCGCGGCATTGAAGAAAATACCGCCGGACCGATTTTCGACTTGATGGAAAAATTTGCTGAGTACGGTTTTAACAAATCGCATTCAGCTGCTTATGCATTAGTTGCCTATCAAACAGCCTGGCTGAAGGCCCATTATCCTGCAGCGTTTATGGCGGCAGTATTGTCAGCGGATATGGACAATACAGATAAAGTTGTTGGCCTGATTGATGAATGTCGGGATATGAATCTGACGGTATTACCGCCGGATGTGAATTTCAGCAAAATCCAATTTACCGTAGAAAATGAATCCACCATCCGTTACGGCATGGGGGCGATTAAAGGTGTGGGTGAGTCAGCCCTGGCCGGTATCGTTTCAGAACGTGAACAGGGCGAAGCATTTACTTCATTATTTGATTTCTGTCGTCGGGTTGAGCTGAAAAAAATCAACCGCCGGGTGATGGAATCCTTAGTTAAAGCTGGCGCTTTCGATTCACTTGGCGGGCATCGCGCCAGTCTGGAAGCCAGTCTCAGCCGGGCGATGCAGATTGCAGAGCAACATCGTCGCGATGCGGATAGTGGTCAGAATGATTTATTTGGTCTGGCCGAGCCATCACATGCCGATCAACCACAAACCGATTTACTGGAAGAGGTCCCCGAGTGGCAAGAAGAACAGTTGCTGCGGGCAGAGAAAGAAACATTAGGACTTTATTTAAGCGGACATCCGATTGATCGTTATGCTGATGAACTGGCCCAATTTATTCCCAAAAAGATCAGTGAACTGGATGCGCCAGAATCCAAAGGCTATCAGCGTAATGAGATCCCATTGCTGACTGCCGGTTTGATAGTAGCGATTCGTACTATGAAATCCAAAAACGGCAGTCGCATGGCATTTATTACCTTAGATGATCAGACCGCCCGGCTGGAAGTACGTGTATTTGGTGATATCTATGAACAATATCAGAGCGTGATACAGCCCGATAAGCTGGTGGTGATCCAAGGCAAGATTGGTCAGGACAATTTTAGTGGTGGTCTTGCCGGAACTGCCGAGTCGGTTTATGACTTGCAGAAAGCTCGCGAATTATTTGGTAAAGCCGTTCAACTTACAGTGAAACAACATGGCGAAGATTCACAATGGATTGCACAAATGCAAGCTGTTATGTCACCGTTTTGTGGTGGCGTGATTCCGGTAGAGCTTAAATATCTCAATCAGGATGCCGAAGTATTGATTCGGTTAGGCCATGACTGGCAAATTACGCCATCGGATACCCTGCTCAAAGAGCTAGCGGATCTGCCCGGAAGTGAAACTGTGACGGTTCGCTATTAAGTCATGAAGTCGGCTTTGTCGTCTGAAAGCTATCGTGTACGATTACTGCAACTTAAACGCTTATTCTTCAAAGGATTGCTAACGTGGAAATGATGCCTTATTTCAAACTGATGGCTGATAAAGATGCCTCAGATTTGTTTTTTTGTACGGCGACTGAACCGCAAGTCAAAATTCAAGGGGTGATTCGACCCGTTGGCACCAAAAAAATGATGACCGGCGAAGTGAAAGCGCTAGCCTATTCGCTAATGGATGAGCAGCAGATCGCCGAGTTTGAAAAAACATTGGAAATGAACTTTGCGGTTCCGGTACACGGAGTAGGGCGGTTCCGAGTCAATATCTTCCGGCAGCGCGGCGAAGTATCAATGGTCATTCGCTACATTCGCATCCATATCCCCAATTTTGAAGAAATGAGTTTGCCGCCGGTCCTTGGCAATGTGGTTATGGAAAAACGGGGTCTGATTCTGGTTGTTGGTGCCACTGGCAGTGGTAAGTCGACTACGTTGGCGGCGATGATTGGTCACCGTAATCGTAATTCTGGTTCGCATATCCTGACCATTGAGGATCCGTTGGAATTTGTGCATTCACATCAACGTTCTATCGTGCAGCAACGCGAAGTAGGCATTGATACTCTGTCATACGAAAATGCCTTGAAAAATGCATTGCGTGAAGCGCCGGATGTCATCCTGATTGGTGAGATCCGCGATATGGATACCATGAAACACGCCATCAATTACTCTGAAACCGGTCATCTTTGTTTGGCCACTTTGCACGCCAATAATGCCAATCAGGCATTGGATCGCATCATTAACTTTTTCCCGGAAATGATGCACCGGCAGATCCTGATGGATTTATCGCTGAATCTGCGAGCGATTATTTCGCAACGTTTATTACCGTCAGTTGAAGATGGCAAATTGGTACCCGCAGTAGAAGTCATGCTCAGTTCACCGTATATCGCCGAATTGATTAACAAAGGTCAGATTAGCGCGATAAAAGATGCAATGAAAGAAAGTAGTGAACCCGGCACTATTACCTTTGATCAGGCTCTGCTGGCTTTGTATCGTGAAGGTAAAATTTCTCAGGAAGATGCGCTGCGTAATGCTGATTCTCGTAATGACTTGAGTCTGGAAATCCGTATGGGCGCCACCCACGAGGATAATGATTCGGATGATGAATTAATCCTCAGCTGAGCGTAAACATAGGGCTTGTTGATCTTTCATCGTCGTCAGCAGTGGTAGATATGAAAGATCAACAAGCCCTAGTGCGTGTATAATCGACCTATTTTGATTCGAAGGTAATTTTGTAATGCAGTTGAATTTCCTTGACTACGAGCAGCCTATTGCCGAGCTGGAAGCTAAAATCGACGAACTTCGCTACATGAGCAATGACAGCGATCTGAATATCACTGAAGAGATTCAGAAGCTGAAGGAAAAAAGTGAATCGCTGACGCGCTCCATTTTTTCCGGATTAACGCCATGGCAAGTTACTCAAATGGCGCGTCATCCACAGCGCCCATATACGTTCGATTACATTAAACATCTGATTACTGACTTTGAAGAACTACATGGCGATCGCGCCTATGCAGATGATCAGGCATTAATTACCGGAATGGGCCGTTTTAACGGTCAACCTGTGATTGTGATTGGCCATCAAAAAGGCCGTGATACCAAAGAAAAAGTGGCGCGTAATTTTGGTATGCCCCGTCCAGAAGGTTATCGTAAAGCGTTACGGGTAATGAAACTCGCTGAACGTTTTGGCATGCCAGTATTAACTTTTATTGATACCCCTGGTGCCTATCCTGGTATCGGCGCGGAAGAGCGTGGTCAGAGTGAAGCTATTGCCCGGAACCTGTTTGAAATGGCCAAATTAAAAACGCCAATCATCAGCACCGTTATCGGTGAAGGTGGTTCTGGAGGGGCATTGGCAATTGGTGTTGCTGATCATCTGATGATGCTGCAATACAGTATTTATTCCGTTATATCTCCTGAAGGCTGTGCATCCATTTTGTGGAAAAGTGCTGATAAAGCTTCAGATGCTGCCGCGACACTGGGTGTGACGTCGGATCGATTGAAATCACTGGGGCTGATTGATGAAATCGTCAAAGAGCCATTAGGCGGTGCGCATCGTGATCCCGAAGCGCTGATGGCAAATATCAAAACAGCAATCGATAGCAAATTGAAACAATTAAAAGCGATGCCAGCTGATGAACTGGTTAAACGTCGTCAACAACGTTTATTAGCTTATGGTGCCTTTGAAGGCTAGAGCCTGTTGAACGTGAATCTCCTTAGATTTTTCAAGTGTCTTTTGACACAAAATTAGTGATTAACACGATCCGCAAATTCTGCGGATCGTCTGGTTTATGGGTAGCCTATAGCGGCGGAATGGATTCCCATGTTTTGCTGCATCTGCTGGCACAACATCGCAGTCAATTTCCTCAAATTATCCAGGTGGTACATGTTGACCATCAATTGCAATCTCAGTCAGCCGATTGGGCAGAGCATTGCCGACAGATTGCTGAATCCTTACAACTGCCATTTCATTGTCTGAAAGTTAAAGTGACTGATATCAATCAGTCAGGACTGGAATCAGCCGCCCGCAGTGCTCGCTATGACGCAATCGCTAAACTGATCAACGACGATGGCATTTTGCTGACTGGCCAGCATTTACAAGATCAGGCTGAAACCCTGATGCTGCAATTATTGCGCGGCGCTGGGAATCGCGGCTTAGGTGCGATGAAAGCCATTTCGTTTTGGAAAACACTGCAAATTGTTCGACCTTTGTTGACCATTTCCCGTGAAGACCTATTGGAATACGCCACCGCCAATAAGTTAGAGTGGATTGAAGATCCCAGTAATCAAAATACCGAGATAAATCGTAATTATTTACGGCATCAAGTTTGGCCGTTGCTCCAAAACCGGTGGCCCACCATCAATCGAAACTTGGCGCGTTCCGCACAAAACTTGCAAGAAAGCCAAACGCTGCTCGATGAGTTGGCGCAACAGGATTTACATACGCTCGAAGCGAATTTACAGGACGATAGTTTAAGTATAGATAAATTGCTGATGTTAAACGAATCTCGACAGCGAAATGTGCTGCGATTTTTTATGGCCAAGTTGAATATGGCACTGCCATCACGGTTAAATCTGCAACGTATTTTGGATGAAGTTTGCTTGGCTGCTATTGATGCCCAGCCGCAGGTGAGTTGGCATGAATATGTCGCTAGACGCTATCAAAACAGGTTATACCTGAACAGCTCGTTATTACTCTCTCCAATATGTTCATCAGAGCAGATCCACAATCAATTACCAAGATTGTTGGATGGACAGCATCGACTAGTCTGGAAGACAGAACAGGGCAAGGGAATTCGTGCAGAATTATTTAGCGCCGGTCTGACATTAAAAAATCGTCAAGGTGGTGAAAAAATCCAGCTGGCAGGGAAGGCACATCATCAAACTTTGAAAAAATTATTTCAGCAGTGGCAAATCCCGACTTGGCAACGCGACAGCATCCCTTTGTTATTTGCAGATCAGCAGTTAGTCGCAATTGTCGGTTATGGGTGTGCTGAAATAGCTAAGCCACAATCTGACCAAACGGGCTGGGTACCGATGATAGAGCGTATTTGTCAGGGAGATTTTGATTGAGCGAATCGGGCAATTCTGATACTTTATGACGATATTTTTGAGTGTGGCTATTCTGGCTGCACCGCTATTGCAAAAACTCTCCATAATATGACTAAATTTATATTTGTCACTGGTGGTGTTGTGTCGTCTCTCGGTAAGGGAATCGCGGCGGCTTCACTGGCAGCGATTCTCGAAGCCCGTGGCCTCAAAGTCACCATGGTTAAACTTGATCCCTACATTAACGTCGATCCCGGCACAATGAGCCCACTGCAACATGGTGAGGTTTTTGTAACTGATGATGGTGCTGAAACTGATTTGGATCTAGGTCATTACGAGCGGTTCATTGATGCCAATATGACCAGCCGTAATAACCATACTACCGGACAGATTTACGAAAATGTTATCCGTAAAGAACGTCGCGGTGAGTATCTGGGCAATACAGTACAGGTTATTCCGCACATCACTGATGAAATCAAACGCTGTATTTATGAAGGCGCGGGCGATGCCGATGTGGCATTGATTGAAATCGGCGGTACCGTCGGTGATATCGAGTCATTACCTTTTCTTGAAACCATCCGTCAGATGGCAACTGAACTAGGCCGCGATCGGGCCTTGTTTATTCACTTGACCTTGGTGCCGTATATCGCTTCTGCCGGTGAAATCAAAACCAAACCAACGCAGCATTCGGTGAAAGAATTACGCACTATCGGTATTCAACCGGATGTATTGCTTTGCCGTATGGATCGACCGTTACCAGAATCCGAACGACGTAAAATTTCATTGTTTACCAACGTTCCGGAAAAGTCAGTTATCACCTGTATCGATGTCGACAGTATTTACAAAATCCCAATGGAATTACACAAACAAGGTCTTGACGACATTGTGGTGAAACAACTGGGTCTGGATGCTAAACCAGCTGATTTGAGTCAATGGCAACAGGTTTATGAAAATCTGTCGAATCCGCAGGGTGAAGTGAATATTGCTATGGTCGGCAAATATATGGAGCTGACCGAAGCTTATAAATCACTGTCAGAATCACTGGTGCATGCGGGTATTCATACCCGTACCAAAGTTAATGTGCATTATGTCGATTCCGAAATGATCGAAAAAACCGGCACAGACTGCATAGCCAATATGGATGCCATTCTGGTACCGGGAGGCTTTGGCAAGCGCGGTGTTGAAGGCATGATCTCCACAGCGCAATACGCCCGTGAAAATAACATTCCTTATCTGGGTATTTGTCTGGGTATGCAGGTCGCGGTGATTGAATATGCCCGTCACAAAGCCGGCCTGACCAATGCGTTCAGTACAGAGTTTGATACCAACACGCCACATCCGGTCATTGGTTTAATTACTGAATGGCAAAGGGAAGATGGCAGCGTCGAGCAACGTGACCACGATTCCGATTTGGGTGGCACCATGCGTTTGGGTGGTTATCCATGCGTACTCAAACCTGGTTCTCTGGCACAGCAAATATATGGTGCTGATGAAATCGTTGAACGTCATCGTCATCGTTATGAATTTAATAACAATTACAAACAACAATTAGAAGATGCTGGCTTGCTGTTTTCTGGTATGTCCAAAGATAATTCTTTGGCGGAAATGATTGAAATCCCTGGCCACCCACTTCATGACCACA
>JAMDEF010000063.1 GCA_023488305.1 Gammaproteobacteria bacterium
TCAGCAATAAAGCACTCAAAAGAAAAAATGCTCTCAGGTGAATTATATGACCCGAATGACGATGAGCTTTTGAAGTTACGTCTCGAGGCTCGCTTGCTTACAGAAAAACTCAATCAAACCAGCGTTAGTAACGCGGATAAAAGAATTGAAATAATAAAATTATTATTTGGAAGTACTGGTCATTCGATTCATATTGAGTCACCTTTCAACTGCGACTACGGCGTGAATTTACATGTGGGTGAAAATTTTTATACCAACTTTGGCTGCGTTATCCTAGACGTTGCTGAAGTTAAAATCGGTGATAATTGTTTCTTAGGACCTCAGGTGGGGATTTATACCGCAACACATCCCATAGACTCGATTAAAAGAAACAATGGTTTAGAGTATGGTAAACCAGTATCCATAGGACATAACTGCTGGATTGGTGGTCACGCAACGATCAATCCAGGTGTGACGCTAGGTAATAATGTTGTGGTTGCTTCCGGTGCTGTCGTTACAAAAAGTTTTGGTGACAACGTGGTGATTGGTGGCAATCCAGCAAGGGTGCTTAAAGAAATCTAGCACTGTCGTTCAAGGTGTGAGCCAAGTTGAAAAGAATAAATAAAGGGGGCGGATTTATTTAAATAATTATCTAAAATAAATCCGCCCCCCTTTCGATCTTGAATCCGACTAATCAAGCCCGCTGGTGTTAATGTTTACCTTCGGCGAATTCCTCAATGGCTTTGCTGCAGAATGCTTCGAGATCATCTGGTTTTCGGCTGGTTACTAGCCCTTGATCCACCACCACTTCTTGGTCCACCCAGTTGCCCCCTGCATTCTGAATATCGGTTCGCAGGCTCGGCCAGGATGTCAGTTTTCGACCTTTAAGCACGTCTGCTTCCACTAACGTCCAAGGGGCGTGGCAGATTGCAGCCACAGGCTTATGTTCGGTGAAAAATGCACGGACAAACTCAACTGCATTTTGGTCGGTGCGTAACGCATCCGGGTTGGCCACACCGCCAGGTAATACCAGACCATCATAATCACCGGCCGATACATCAGCGACGCTTTTATCCACCTGAAACGCATCGCCTTTGTCGAGATGGTGATAACCCTGAACTTTGCCTTCTTCGAGAGCTATTAACTCCGCTTCGGCGCCAGCAAGCTTGATTTGCTCCCAGGGCTCAGTCAATTCGATTTGCTCAAAGCCGTCGGTGACGAGAAACGCGATTTTTTTGCCCTGTAGAGAGTTTCTATCCTGTGTTGATGAATTTTGCATTGGTTGGTCTCCTGATAAGTTAAGCGCAAACCTATTGATGGTTTAAGCGCTGAAGCTGTCTACCAGTAATTAACGCAAGGACAATGCCAGTTGAGAATTCACCGTGTAGATGGTTACTGGCCGTGCATGTTGGTTTTTAGCCCAACGTTTTGGCTTCTCAGGAAATGAACTTTTTACAACTCCGTCAGTAAGATTTACAGCTTGAGTCCGTTCCCACGAAGCAGCATGGAAACGAGAATGCTGCAGGTTATTTTCTCCAGAATGTCGATTTCGTTAAGTCTCATTCGACTATTCCATAGAGACAGAGAACTTTCAAACTTCTTGCTGGAAACTCTGTTCTTCTTCAATTACTGACTAAGGAGATTGTTATGTCGAATGAAACAGGTACGGTTCGGTTACACCGAGTTTTGCGAGCACCCGCTGAGAGAATTTATAAAGCGTTTACCGATAAAGGCGCTTTAGAGTATTGGCTTCCTCCATATGGATTTATTGGTACGGTCCATGACATTGATGTTCGTGTTGGTGGTGGCTACAGGATGTCTTTTACAAACTTTGGTACTGGAAACAGTCATACCTTCACGGTCGAATTCGTTGAGCTTGTGGCTAATGAACGTATTCGTCACACCGATCGTTTTGATGACGAAAATCTTGCCGGTGAAATGATCGTTTCAATTGAACTGAAACCAGTGATTTGTGGAACTGATATTCGTATTGTTCAAGAAGGTATTCCATCCGTCATTCCAACCGAGATGTGCTATCTGGGATGGCAAGAATCACTTGAGCAACTTGCTAAGCTGGTTGAGGCAGATATTCCAGATAATGGTTAAGTGCGATAAAAGCCCTGAATAATTGATTTGAACAAAATCGTTCCCTCGCAGGAGCTTGAGAACGAGAAATTACGTTAGGCTAGTGCTGAGGTACAAAGCCCAATAGTTTAATTTTGTCATTTTCCAAAGCATGTGACGCAATTAAAAGTCTTCGTATGAGACCCTCTTAGCTGGATTAAAAAAAAGATAATTAATTAGTGTGAAAAATGATGCATTTTCTCGTAAAAAAGGTATATTTAAAAACCGCAGAAATAGTTGACTAAATTAGTCATCAATTAATCACAATTATGAAACTATACGCTGCAAAGCTGCTCTCAGAAGATATGGATGTTAAGGATAATGCATGCGATGGAAGCCATATTCAGACACATAGCTCTTGATGAAACCAGTTTTCAGAATCGTAAAGATTTAATTCGATTACGAGATGAAGATACGGAATTACTTCGTGCCTTACATCTCCCCCTCCAGACTTATGAAACAGACTTAATCAACTCATTTTACGACCATTTGATGTCATTCGATTTTGCTCAGGAATTACTGGCAGATCCTCAAGTTCGAGCCCGACTACAATCCACCCAAAAAACTTATTTTCGTAGACTGACTGCCGGTGTTTATGATCTGGATTACGCAAAGGATCGCGTTCGTGTCGGTATAGCGCATGAACGAGTGGGCCTAACGACGCAGTGGTACATTGGCTCTTATGCCGTTTATCTTGAACTGACCAGTCGTTACATTGGCAAAATTCTCTCCCAGACACCTTCCTTGATCGAACCTTCCATCCACGCTCTATATAAGGTTGCTTTACTGGATATTACCTTAGCGTTTGATGCGTATATGTATGCCAGTCACGAGTCGATTCAGGCAACAAGACAACAAGTTTCTGATAAATATGATGAGCAATTAAGGCTGCAGCAAACCATCGATCGTATTCAAAAGGCTTTTATTCTGAATGCCTCGTATGACAGTGCTTTGGAATTGTTATTAAATGAGCTGATAGAGTTTACCAATAGCGATTTTGGTCTGATTGGTGATGTACTTCATGACTCCAACAATGCTCCGTATTTGAAGGTGAGAGCGCTAACCAATATCGCCTGGAATGATGAAACCAGAGCATTGTATGAATCCAATCAGGCAAATGGACTGGAGTTTCATAATCTGAATAATTTGCTTGGCAGCGTAATGACCACCGGCAAGCCAGTAATAACTAACTTACCGAAGATGGATAGCCGTTCAGGTGGCATTCCTCAGGGTCACCCAGAACTGGATTCCTATCTCGGTCTTCCCTTTTACCACAATGGCAACGCTGTCGGCATGATAGGTCTGGCAAATGCTGAGGGCGGTTATAACGAGCACACAGTCGAACGTCTTACTCCGATACTAGAAACGCTTGAAAGCCTTTATGAAGCGAGAAAAATACGCGATCGATTAACCGAAACGCTAGTTGAAAATGATCGCTTACGTCAACAAAATGAAAATCAGATTGCAGTTTTATTGCAAAAGTCGACGGATGCTATAGGCATTATTAGTAAAGAAATGCTTATCACCGAATGTAATGATGCAGCAGTCAAGCTCTATGGAATGGCATCACGTCAAGATTTAATCGGTCTCTCACCCTTAGAAATCTCTCCTATTCATCAGCCTGCCGGACCCAGTAAAAAACTTGCTAAACATTACATCTCGAAAGCATTAACTGAGGGCTACCAACGTTTTGAATGGCTGCAAAATACCATTCATGGTGAGAATACGCCTACCGAGGTGACACTGACTCCGGTTATCTTTCGTGGAGAAGCTTGCATTCAGGTGGTGTGGCGAGACTTGACTGAACTCAAAGCAAAAGAATATCGAATCAAACAACTGGCATATTTTGATGAATTAACAGGACTTGCCAACAAAAATCTGTTTACTGATCGCGTTAAGCATTTGCTGGAACTCTCCAAACGTTTCAACTATACCATCGCTGTTGTTTACCTCGATCTGGTCAATCACGAAGATGTCATAGAAACCCTTGGATACATTGCCGGTGATGCTTTGTTGCAAGCTGTTGGTCGACGAATTTCTAGTACCATCCGAAGTGCCGATACCCTGGCACGTTATGTTTTTAATGATGATGCTAAAAATTGTGATATCGACCATCAGGGAATCGATCGTGAGTTTGACTCACTTGCCAGGATAAATGGTGAAGTCTTTGCCTTGGCAGCCGTAGTGAAATCTGTCGATTCAGCCGCGATGATGGTGTCCCGCTTACAAAACACATTAAAATCCCCCTTCACGATTGCTGGCTCAAAAGTCATGGTGAATAGGAGAGATTTCT
>JAMDEF010000101.1:0-9824 GCA_023488305.1 Gammaproteobacteria bacterium
GGCAGAGAACCGAAGAAATACCAGAAGTTAAAGTTTTTCGGCGCGTAGTATTCCGAAAGGTGTTCCTTCCACATTTTTGTCGCTGGAAAGCGAGCATCAATCCAATCCATCATCGACATTATGCAGCTCCTTGGGCGTCTTCACCAACGATGACAAGATTGTCACCCTGAAAATGATAAGGGGGCACTTCAAGATTGGTCGGGGCTGGTACACCTTGATATACACGTCCCGCCAGATCAAATCGCGAGCCGTGGCAAGGGCAGAAAAATCCGCCTTTCCAATTGGCACCTAAATCATTTGGCGCAATTTCAGGACGGTAGGTTGGTGAACAGCCTAAATGTGTACAGATACCCACCATAACCATCACATCTTTACGAATTGAACGGGTTTCGTTCTGTGCATAGTCGGGTTGTTGGGTTTGTTCGCTTTGTGGATCACGCAATTCATCATTTAAAGAAGTGAGCGTGTTTAAAACTTCTTCGGTGCGGCGGAAAATCCAAACTGGTTTACCGCGCCACTCGATGGTCAGAAGTTGACCAGGTTCAAGCTGACTAATATCAATTTGCACTGGCGCGCCGGCAGCTTCAGCTTTAGCACTTGGTGCAATGGATGATACAAAAGGAATGGCAACAGCCACCATACCTGCACCGCCTACTACACTAGCGGCGGCAGTCAAAAACCGTCTTTTGCCAGTATCTATAGAGTCGCTCATCAGATGAATATCCCCTGATATGTTATTTAATGTGAATCCAGCAGAGCATCAATGTCTCGGGATTGCTGAGATAAAACCAGTAAATTTTAGCATAGCAAGGAATGATTTGGATCAAAAAAGCCCGCATTTTCATGCGGGCTTTTCGTGTATCAGACTAAAATGAAATTATTCAGCTGCAGCTTGTTCAACTTTTTTAACCAAACGGCGTAATGCGCCTTTTGGATTAGAGTCTACAATTGCTTGCAGATTGGTAGGCTCACCTACGATGATTGCGCCACCCATACCTGCACCCCAATGTGGGTCACATTTGTAAAGGTAAACACCTTCTACTGTTAATGGTTTGGTTTGATAGTTTTCACCCATTTGTGAAATGAAACCTTCAGCGCCTTCTGGGATGAATTCTTGTTTGCCGCTGCCATCTGTAAAAGTAGTATTAACTAAATGACCGTTCATTTGTTGCCAAGAAACTGTGTCACCTGGTGCAACTTTAACGACCAAAGGTTCAAAAGCAGTCAAACTAGCGTTAACAACATGATTCTCAGCCATTGCAGCAGCAGAAAATAAAGATGCTGCGCCAATTACTGCTGTCAACAGTGATTTACCATATTTCATGAATATATCCTCTCTTTATTGAGTTATTTGCCTCAGTGCGGTGCCAGTCTCCCATAGTGAACCTGAACACACACTGAACACACTTAGCCACGTGATTTCACACGCAATTTTCTTGGCAATACCAGCACAAAAACGGCCAACTATACTGACTGTTTATGGGATATGTCCATGCTAAATTGAAAATTTGTGTCAAATAACCCAATGTATTTTTCACTATGAATGGCTAAGCAAGTACCTGAAAATTGTAGGGTTTACTGCTTGGTTGAGGGAGTTACAGAAATTAAATGTTACACGGGGTACTTTTATAGGGTGGTGATTTAACTATCGAAAATGAGTGATGTCATTATTATGGCGAGCGCTAAAGCAATTTAAATCTAACGGTAATCTTTTTCTGCAAAAGTTGATGGGCTGCTATGGATGACAATTTTGGTAATAACAGGATTTAGTTATATGTAATAAAGATGTCGCATAAACGTTGAATATCCAGAGGAATTACTGCAATAGATTGGTAACTTTTAGCAGAATGAAAAAATTACAGATTGAGAGGCTTAATAATTTTGGAATCTAGCGAAAAATGCCAAAGACTGGAATAGTAATTTTTGGGTATAATCGGAAGGTTTTAAAGCTTGAAACTATTTTTTATTGCCGCATTTATAGTGAAAAATGCGTTGCGATTCATTTTTAGGGAGTAACCTCATGCCGTTTTATGAATATCGCTGTGATGCCTGTAATCATAATTTTGAAGCGCTGCAAAAGATTAGTGATGATGCCCTGGTGGAATGTCCGGCCTGTCATCAACCCAGCTTGAAAAAGCTGATTTCAGCCGCTGGTTTTCGTCTGAAGGGGCAGGGCTGGTATGAAACAGATTTTAAATCGGGTTCAAAACGTAATCTTGCGGATAGTGGCTCATCAGAAAGTTCTCCTTCTGCAGGACATACTTGCGGAACCGGATGCAGCCATTAATTATTTAAATGCGTAAATATCTTATAGCAGGCCTATTGGTCTGGATGCCGCTTGGCGTCACATTTTTAGTGGTTAGGGCAATTGTAGGGTTTTTAGATAAAAGTTTGACGTTACTACCGGATGCTTTTCAGCCCGATAGGCTGTTCGGTTTTAATATTCCCGGATTGGGAGTGGTATTGGCGGTTGCTCTGGTTTTGGTCACCGGCATGATTATGGCCAATTTGCTAGGCCGTCGCTTAGTTGCCTTTTGGGAATTGCAGCTGGCGAAAATCCCGCTGGTCAGAACCATTTATTCAGCGATTAAGCAGATTATGGAAGCGGTATTGGCCACCGATGGCAAGTCGTTTCGTAAAGTGTTATTGGTTGAATATCCGCGTAAAGGCGTTTGGAGTCTGGCGTTTATGACGTCAGATGATTTAGGTGAGGTGCAGGATAAGACTGCAGCCAATGTCATCAGCGTCTTTATTCCGACCACACCTAATCCAACATCTGGATTCGTGTTGATGGTGCCGGAAGCAGAAGTAATTGCATTGGATATGACAGTCGAAGAAGGGCTGAAAATGATTATTTCGATGGGTGTTGTAGTGCCAAACTCAGAGGCCTATCGAAGAAAGATTCAGGCTCAGCAAAACTTAGAATAAAAATCTCGGATATCCTTCGAATTATGAGGGATATAGTGTTGAACAGTATTTTTGGAATGTTGGAATAATTATGCGTAGCCATTATTGCGGCGATGTAAACGAAACGTTGATTGAACAAACGGTAACGGTAGCAGGTTGGATGCATCGTCGCCGGGATCACGGTGGTGTTATTTTTATTGATTTGCGGGATCGTGAAGGTCTGGTACAAATTGTTTGTAACCCGGAAGATGCCGAAAGCTTTGCCATCGCGGAAAAAGTCCGTAGTGAATATGTATTGCAGATTGAAGGTATCGTGAATCCACGTCCTGCTGGCAGCGAAAACACAGATCTGAAAAGTGGCAACATTGAGATTATCGCTAAGCGCGTTACGATTCTGAATAGCTCCGAAACACCTCCATTTCCATTGACCGAACAAGCTGAAGTCAATGAAGATATCCGTCTTCGTCATCGTTATATAGATTTACGTCGTCCGGAAATGCTGCAAAAGCTGCGTTTCCGTTCGCAGATTATCCGTCAGTTACGTCAATACCTAGATAACCATGGCTTTATGGATATCGAAACACCGATTCTGACCAAAGCGACACCTGAAGGTGCGCGTGACTATCTGGTGCCAAGTCGTACCCATCCAGGTGATTTTTTTGCATTGCCCCAATCTCCGCAGTTATTCAAACAATTGCTGATGGTTGCAGGCATGGATCGCTATTATCAAGTTGTTCGTTGTTTTCGTGATGAGGATTTGCGTGCTGATCGCCAGCCCGAATTCACCCAGCTGGATATTGAAACCTCCTTTGTTGAAGAAGAGGATTTAATGCAGCTGATGGAAGAAATGATCCGGGATCTGTTTGCCAATGTATTGGAGCAACCATTACCGAATCCTTTCCCGCGCATGACTTATGCGGATGCCATGGATCGCTATGGTAGTGATAAACCGGATCTGCGAATTCCACTGGAATTAGTTGATGTAAGTGATTTGATGCAAGGCGTTGACTTTAAAGTCTTCTCCGCACCGGCTAACGATGACAATGGCCGTGTTGCTGCTTTACGTGTGCCAGGTGGTAATTCATTAAGCCGTAAAGAAATTGATGATTACACCAAGTTTGTCAGTATCTACGGTGCAAAAGGTCTGGCTTATATTAAAGTCAATGATCTTGCTGTAGGTCGCGAAGGTTTGCAGTCACCAATTCTGAAATTCCTGCCCGATGATGTGGTGGAAGCCATTCTGCAAAGAACGGGAGCTGAAACCGGTGACCTAGTGTTCTTTGGTGCTGATAAAGCCACCATTGTGAATGAATCTTTAGGCGCTTTGCGTGTCAAAATTGGCCATGATTTAGATATGGTTGAGCATGGCTGGCGACCATTGTGGGTAGTTGAATTCCCGATGTTTGAATGGGATGACAAAACACAGCGTTGGTATGCTTTGCATCATCCTTTCACTGCGCCACGTGAGTCGGATATTGATTTATTAAGTAACGATCCGGGCAAATGTCTGTCGCGTGCTTATGACATGGTGTTAAACGGAACTGAATTGGGCGGTGGTTCGATTCGTATTCATAAAACAGATGTGCAGCAGAAAGTTTTTGAAATGCTCGGCATTCCTGCTGAGGAAGCAGAAGAAAAATTTGGCTTCCTGTTGCAAGCATTGAAATATGGTTGCCCGCCGCATGGTGGTTTGGCATTTGGTTTGGACCGTCTGGCAATGTTAATGACTGGTTCGTCATCCATTCGTGATGTAATGGCGTTCCCGAAAACTCAGTCAGCGGCCTGTTTGTTAACCAATGCACCAAGTCCTGTTAGTGATGAGCAGCTGAAAGAATTGAACATTCGCCTGCGTAAAGCGCCAACAGCAGAAGCCTGAGTAAAACGGCAAAATCGGATTTAAGAGGAAAGCGAAGTGGCTACAAAATTAGCAACAACGGCAATCCCGTTTGAACAGTATTTCTCAATTGATGATGAGGCATGTGATCAACGCATTGCTGCTGCAAAACAGAAATTGGGCGACGATTTGGTCATTTTAGGCCACCATTACCAACGTAATGAAGTTTTCAAACATGCTGATTTTTCTGGCGATTCGTTAAAACTTTCACGTAATGCCGCCGAATCAGATGCACAATACATTGTGTTCTGTGGCGTGCATTTTATGGCCGAAGTGGCGGATATCCTTTCCCGTCCTGACCAAATTGCGATTTTGCCGGATATGGCTGCCGGTTGTTCAATGGCCGATATGGCCAATCGGGTAAATGTGGATCGCGCCTGGCAGGAAATGAGTGAAGTGCTGGATCCTGATGAAATGGTCACACCGATCACTTATATTAATTCCGCTGCTGATCTTAAATCTTTCTGCGGCAAACATGGTGGCATAGTCTGTACTTCTACCAATGCACCACATGTTTTGGATTGGGCATTTGCCCAGCGTGAAAAAGTGCTGTTTTTCCCGGATCAACATCTGGGTCGTAATACCGGTTATAAAATGGGTATTCCTCTGGATGAAATGGTGGTGTGGGATTTTGATAAACCACTCGGCGGATTGACGCCGGAAGCGTTGAAAAAAGCCAAAATCATTTTATGGAAAGGTTTCTGTTCAGTACATCAGATGTTCCAACCGCAGCAGATTGATAACTTTCTGGAAAAATATCCAGAAACCAAAGTTATCTCGCATCCAGAATGTAGCTTTGAAGTGTGCCAGAAATCGGATTATGTTGGTTCAACTGAGTTTATTGTGAACACCATTGCCAACAGTGAGCCAAATACTCGCTGGCTGGTTGGTACCGAATTGAATCTGGTAAATCGTTTACATGAACGTTTTCAGGATCAGGGCAAATCGGTTCACTTTATGTCGCCGACAGTCTGTATGTGTTCAACTATGTTCCGAGTTGATCCTCAGCATCTGTTATGGGTACTGGAAAATCTGGTAGAAGGCCATGTGGTCAATCAGGTTTCAGTAGATCCAGTGACAGCTAAAGAAGCTAAACTGGCGCTGGATCGGATGCTCGCTTTACCGATCTAATACTGGAGATAGCGTGTGATGTCAGAGACCAAACAAGCCTGTACACAGCAACGCTATGAAGTGACTAAAAAGGATTTACCCATCAGCTGTCCGATGCCAGATATGCCGGCATGGAATGCGCATCCCCGGGTGTATCTTGAAATCAAAAGCCACGGTGAAGTGCTTTGCCCTTATTGCGGCACTTTATATGTATTGAAAACCACATGAAACAACGTCTGCAAGTTGCTGTGGCGATCATTTTTAATGCTGAGCAACAAGTATTAATTGCCCGTCGTCATGCGCATCAGCATCAAGGTGATCGCTGGGAGTTTCCAGGCGGTAAACGTGAAGCTAATGAAACCCCTTTTCAGGCATTACAACGAGAAATTGAAGAAGAAGTTGGGTTGCAGGTGCATCAAGCCGAACCGTTGATGCAAATTGTTCATGATTATGCTGAGTTAGAAGTTGAACTGGATGTCTGGATAGTTTCAGAATTTAGTGGCGAGGCAATAGGCAGAGAGGGGCAAGCGTTGGAATGGTGTGCGTTAGCCGGCCTGGATAATAAAGAGTTTCCTGCTGCCAATATCGAAATAATCGAGCGATTAACTAGTCTTTATGCGATTTAGTGGAAAGAGTTGGGTTCATCTTCAGGATCGATAACCGGCTCGCCAGGAATACGGTGATTTCCTGCAGCCCATTCGCCCAAATCAATTAATTTGCAACGCTCACAACAGAACGGCTTCCATTTGTTTTCATCCGTCCATTCCACTTTACGTCCGCACTGTGGACAATTCACTTTCAAAACCATAATTACATCGTGCAGCAGCTAAGCTGAAATTCCGCATCATCATTAATTTGTTGGGGACGCTGATTAATATCAAACGTCATAAATCGCACTGTAAAACGGTGTTTACCGCCACTGATTTCCGGATAATAGGCAGTAGAAGATGGAATACGTACTCGAATTAACTGGGTCGGTAGATTACTATCCAAACTACGCTGAAAAAAACCTTTCTCTGCTTGCGCATCAGTGAAACCAGCACTGCCGCGGATAAGCTGTAAGGTGATATTTATCGCGCCACGTACCGCCACAAACTGTTCTAACCAGTAATTTAATTGTTGCTGGCGTTGTTCAACAGATGAATGTTGTAACCAATAATGATAGGCAGGTAAATCAAAATCACAGGTGCCGCCGGCAATACTCGAACGTTGACGAATGCTATAAAGAAACTCGTTTTCCTTTAAAACCTGACCGATGGCTGATTTGCGGATCTGTAAAGCGTCAAGCGTCTGATCCAGTTCAGCCAGCAATGCATCCAAAGTCTGTTTGTCGACACCCGGTGAGTTTTCCAAGGCGGACAAATTGGTAATTAGTCGCTCAACTTCCTTGGTTACCTCGGATTTCATATCCCCACGCTCAAATACCAGCAACATACTCAGCATGGCATCGATGGCTTCACGATGACTCATTTCATCATCATGCTGCATCGCATAATCCACTCGCGCCAGCAAAAACTCCAGCCGCAAGAACGTTCTTATGCGTTCATTTAGAGGTTGTTCGTATGTGATAATGTCAGACATAGTGTTTTTATCATTTAGTCATAAGGTCAGCTTTTTGACCTGGATTCATGTTCTGCTGCCTCAGCCAACTGACAATATAACGCATGTAGTTGTGTGACCTGAAATTTCAATTTTTCAATTCCGTTACTATTGTCGATGATATCGTCAGCATATTGCAATCGTTGTGCGCGGTTTGATTGAGCAGACAGGTGCTGGGCGACTTCTTTTGTCGACAACTTATCGCGATTTTGCAGTCGCAGCATTTGTGTTTCGCAATCTACATCGACCACTAAAATACGATCCACGGAGGACTGTAAATTGGCTTCAATCAATAAAGGGATGCTTAAAATACAGTAGCGGCTTTTAGCGTTAGTTGCCTGTTGTAAAAGCTGTTGGCGAATGGCGGGATGCAGGATCTGCTCGAGTTGCTGTTTTGCTTTAGCATCGGAAAAAAGTAATTTGCGTAACGTTGGACGATTTAATTGTCCATCGGCAAGCACAATCTCATCGCCGAAATATTCTACAATCAACTGATACTGTGCCGTGCCAGGTTGACTTAGCTCACGGGCAATAATATCAGCATCGATAACTTCAATGCCTAGGTCTTTAAACAATTCAGATACGGTAGATTTACCTGAAGCGATTCCACCGGTTAGGCCAACCCGAAATACCATTTCAGCTTAACCCGCTCCAATTCATATAACCTCTAGTAAGACTCTCACCGCAAACTAATGCTAACCAGCCAGCTGCTGCTAAATAAGGTCCAAATGGAATAGGATTATCTCGATGTTGTTGTTTTAATAAAATCAGGCTGATTCCCACCAATGCACCGACCAGCGAAGATAACAAAATAATCATCGGCAAGGCCTGCCAACCCATCCAGGCACCCAAGGCGGCTAGCAGCTTAAAATCACCATAACCCATGCCTTCCTTACCGGTGACTAAACGAAATGCATGATAGACCAGCCAGAGCGCAAGATAACCGGCGATAGCACCAATTACAGCTGAATTAATATCAGTGTAAACCTCAAACAGATTGAATAGCAGTCCCAGCCACAATAATGGCAGCGTAATGCTGTCTGGAAGCAACTGATGATCGGCATCAATGAAAGTTAACGCCACTAAAGCCCAAGTTAACAACAAGGCACCGCATACTGCAGCTCCAAAGCCGAAATACCATGCAACAACTGTGGAAAGGATGGCGGTAAATAATTCTATTAATGGATAACGTTTAGAGATTGGTGCCTTGCATTGCTTGCACCGACCTTTAAGCAACAGATAGCTGATGACCGGAATATTCTCTAAAGCCGTGATGGCGTGACCACAATGTGGACAACGGGAACGCGGTTTACTTAACGTCAGTGGTTCTGTTTCAGGGCTGGTATTACCAACTAAATCCTGACATTGCTGAGCCCATTCACGTTGCATCATCAATGGCAATCGATGAATAACTACATTGAGAAAACTGCCGACCAATAAGCCCAGTATAAAAATACTGGCAATAAAAAATGTGCTGGATGTTTCCAGCAAATAGATAAGCGACATAAGATTAAACGACGGCGCCGAGTTTAAATATCGGCAAGTACATAGCAATAACCAACGTACCGATCAGTACGCCAAGGAAAGCCATAATAAATGGCTCCATTAACGCGGTCATATTGTCCACCGCATCATCCACTTCACGTTCAAAGAAATCAGCTACTTTGGCAAGCATAGCATCAAGCGAACCGGATTCCTCACCGATAGACACCATTTGAACAACCATATTCGGAAACAGCTCGGTATCGGTCATGGCTTTATTTAACTGTGTACCGGTTGACACATCATCACGCATTTCAATAGTCGCTTCATTGTAGACAATATTACCGGTAGCACCCGCTACTGAAGTCATCGCTTCCACCATCGGTACACCGGCTTTGAACATGACCGAAAAAGTTCTGGCAAAACGGGCAATCGCACCTTTGGTTAATACATCACCAATAACCGGTAGTTTTAACAACATACGATCCATAAAGTGCTGGATCTTGCGAGAACGTTTGCGAGCTGCCATAAAGCCCATTACTGAACCAATGATGCTGCCGAAAATTAACCACCAGAAATCCTGGAAAAACTGTGAAATACTGATAACCATTTTGGTCAGGCCGGGAAGGTCTGCACCAAAGCCAGTAAACAAAGCCTGGAATTGTGGAATAACAAAGATCATCAGAATGGCGGTAACGATAAAGGCAACCTTCACTGTGTTAGCCTGACCTTCGGGCAGGTATAAATCGCCCTTCAGACCGCATGAAGCCAGTATTGACATGGTACACAGAACGAGTGCCAGAACTTTCCAGCCAGGTATTTTTCGCATGAT
>JAMDEF010000101.1:9834-20829 GCA_023488305.1 Gammaproteobacteria bacterium
CAGTAAACAAAGCCTGGAATTGTGGAATAACAAAGATCATCAGAATGGCGGTAACGATAAAGGCAACCACCATAATAGCTGTCGGGTAAACTAGCGCTTTTTTAATTTTGGACTTCAGTGCTTCGGTTTTTTCCTGGTATGTAGCGATTTCGTGCAATAAAGCTTCCAGTGTACCGGACTGCTCACCGGCATTGATTAAGCTGATATACAGATCATCAAAGTGTAATGGGAATTTTGCCAGCGACTCCGCCAGACTGGTACCGGATTCCACATCGGCTTTAATGGCTAGAATCATTTCCTGCATACTGGCATTTTCATGGCCTTCACCAATAATCTGCAGTGATTGCATCATTGGCACACCTGACGACATCATCGTTGCCAGCATTCGGCTAAAAATCGCAATATGGACCGGTTTGATTTTGGGTTTTCGTGGAGCAAATAAATCTTTGGGTTTTCGGCGAACTTTTCCGGGTGTTATACCCTGACGACGTAAATCAGCACGAACAGCTTGAACACTTTCACCCGCCTGTTCACCTTTTACATTGCGGCCAGCCTTATTTGTGCCTTGCCATATATAGAGGGTGGGTAAATCGGCTTTTTTAGGTTTAAGTTTCGCTTTACTTGCTGTGGCCACGGTTTATTCCTTAATAACGCGGTTAATTTCTTCCAGACTGGTTAACCCGGCCATGACCTTTTTCAGACCAGAAGCCCGTAAATCTGCAATGCCTTCAGCTTTTGCCTGATCGGCCAATTGCATGGAGTTACCACCTTCCATAATCATTCGGCCCATAGCATCTGAAACTGGCATAACCTGATAGATACCAACACGACCTTTATACCCCTCGGTGCAATGTTCGCAACCGACAGCTCGGTAAACTTTGAAATCTGTCGCAATTTGTTCAGGGCTGTAACCTTCTTCAATCAAGGTTTCTTTTGGCAGTGTTTCTGGTGCCTTGCAATGCTGACAAAGCCGACGCGCCAGACGCTGAGCAATAATCAGCGTGACAGCTGACGCAATGTTAAAGGCTGGAACCCCCATATTGGCCAGACGGGTGAGGGTTTGTGGCGCATCATTGGTATGCAATGTTGAAAACACCATATGACCTGTTTGTGCGGCTTTAATCGCGATTTCTGCGGTTTCCAAATCGCGGATCTCACCGACCATGATGACATCAGGATCTTGACGTAAGAAGGCTCTTAAGCACTCGGTAAATCCCAAGCCGATCTGCGGATGCACGTTGACTTGATTGATGCCGGGAAGATTGATCTCCGCCGGATCTTCAGCAGTAGAAATATTGCGGTCATCGGTATTCAGAATATTCAGTGCGGTATACAACGAAACGGTTTTACCACTACCGGTAGGACCTGTTACCAGCACCATGCCATAAGGTTTGTGCATGGTTTCGAGAAAGATTTTTTTCTGATCTTCTTCATAGCCCAAAGCATCAATACCTAACTGGGCACTGGTCGGATCCAGAATACGTAATACGATTTTTTCACCAAACAACGTTGGACAGGTACTGACACGAAAATCGATAGCTTTGGATTTGGACACTTTCAGTCGCATCCGGCCATCTTGAGGAACGCGGCGTTCAGCAATATTCATTCGCGACAATACTTTGATACGAGCGGCAATACGTCCACCCAAAGCCACCGGCGCGGTTTTGGTTTCATGCAAAATGCCGTCGATACGCACCCGAACCCGGTATTTCTTTTCATATGGTTCAAAGTGAATATCCGAGGCACCGGCTTTAATCGCCTGAGTCAAAATACCATTGATAAATCGTACAACCGGAGTGTCATCAATATTCTTGTCAGAGAGTTCCGATCCACGATCACCATCATCATCAGGGCCTAAATCGATATCATCCAGTTCGGCATCATCAAAATCATCTAAAACCTGATTTTTGTTATCTAATGCTTTTTCGATAGTAAGCGATAATTTCTGTTCATCGACTAGAACAGGGTAGGTATTCAGTGCGGTATTAAACTGGAATTCGTCGAGGGCTTGTAAATTCGTGGGATCTGACACTGCGACATACAAACGTTTGCCACGTTGAAATAAGGGCAGAGCGTTATGCTGACGGATCAGCTTTTCCTGAAACAGGCTGGTCGGAGCCAGTTCCATATTCATGCTATCGAGATCAAACAAGGGCACGCCGAATTCTTGCGAAGCAATGGCGCCTATCACATCGCTTTTAAGTAATTTGTTGTTAACCAGGTAGGTCACAAAAGATTGCGAAGCCTGTTTTGCCGTAGCCTGAGCCGTCTGGGCCTGATCTTCTGTCAGCAACCCTTCACTTACAAGTCGTCTTGCAAGACCGCTTAGTCTGATTGGTGCTGTCATATTTGCCATTACTGGACGTGATTCCTTAATATAATGCTTACATTCAAAGTGCTCGGGTCTATTTATTTTTCGTAGCTTCTAAAAGTGTTGGCTATGAAAAATAAACAGGCCCTAATAGTATGTAAGTTAAATAATAAATTCTAGTTTCCAATGTGGGCCTGTCGCGGATATTCCTGTGTATACTGCCTGCCATTAATGCATCGGGGAAGACATCATGCGAAAAATACCTGGCTGGAAAGTTCTGGCACTCGTTCTGTGTACCATGTCAATACTGGCTTCATGCGGTCTGAAGGGCGATTTATACCTGCCCGAAGGTCAGGCTAACACAGTGAAGGTTTCCTAAAAACATGCAAGATTTTTTCACACAAAAAGACGGTGAATTGTACGCTGAGCAGCAATCGTTGACAGAATTAGCGGCGCAGTTCGGCACACCAACTTATGTCTACTCCAGAGCAGCCCTCGAACAACATTGGAAAGCCTTTGATGATGCCTTCAGTGCATATCCGCATTTGGTCTGCTACGCCGTTAAAGCGAACTCAAATCTGGCGGTACTGAATGTGCTGGCTAGATTGGGTTCGGGCTTTGATATTGTGTCGGCTGGTGAACTAGCTCGTGTCATTGCGGCTGGCGGCCAAGCAGAGAAAATCGTGTTCTCAGGCGTGGGTAAAACGGTTGAAGAAATTGGCTATGCCCTGAAAACCGGAATTCGTTGTTTTAATGTGGAATCAGTACCTGAGTTACAGCGTATCAGTGATGTTGCCGTCAGCCTTGGAAAAACGGCACCAATTTCTATTCGGGTAAATCCAGATGTTGATGCGCAAACCCATCCTTATATTTCAACCGGCTTAAAAGAAAACAAATTTGGTATTGCTATTGATGATGCTTTGTCGGTGTATCAGCAAGCGAATGCATTGCCGAACTTGCAAGTTATTGGTGTGGATTGTCATATCGGCTCCCAGCTAACCTCTGTATCACCTTTTGTTGATGCTCTTGAACGGGTGTTAGCGTTAATTGATGCGTTGGCCGAGCAGGGTATTATCATTAAACATCTCGATATCGGTGGCGGACTGGGGATCTGTTATCGCGACGAAAAACCTCCCACACCAGCCGAATACGCTAAAGCCATGCAGTCACAGTTAAAAGATCGGGAACTGGAAATCATGCTGGAACCCGGTCGAGCGATTGCTGGCAATGCTGGCGTGCTGCTGACAAAAGTGGAATATATCAAAGCGACCGAAGCGAAAAACTTTGCCATTGTCGATGCGGCTATGAATGATTTATTACGCCCTGCTTTATACCAATCATGGATGGCGATTGAAGCCGTCAAACCCCGCCAGGATGAAACTGAACAAGACTTTGATATTGTCGGTCCGGTTTGCGAAACCGGCGACTTTTTAGGTAAGGATCGGCAGCTGGCAATCCAAAGCGGAGATTTATTGGCGATTCGTTCTGCTGGAGCGTATGGTTTTACCATGAGTTCTAATTACAACTCACGGCCGCGTGCAGCAGAGATTATGGTCGATGGGGCAAACATGCATGTCGCACGTCAACGTGAGTCCGTTGAAAGTCTGTATGCCGGTGAGCAGATATTGCAGGATTAATCCTATGTTGAAATTCAGCAAAATGCATGGCCTTGGTAATGATTTTGTGGTCATTGATGCCATCAATCAGTCTGTGCAACTGACCGCAAAGCAAATCCGTTTTATGGCGGATCGGCATTTCGGTATTGGCTGTGATCAACTGTTGCTGGTTGAAAACAGCGACATGCAAGATGTCGATTTTCGCTACCGGATTTTTAATGCCGATGGTGGGGAAGTGTCGCAATGCGGTAATGGAGCACGCTGTTTTGCCCGCTACGTTCGTGACAATGGGCTGACTGACAAAGATTCGATCGCGGTTGAAACCGCCTCTGGCGTGATTTATCCGACATTGCAGGTCGATGGTCAGGTGTGTGTTGATATGGGCAAACCACGCTTCTTACCGGAACAAATCCCCTTTAAAACGGCCGAAGCCAGCAATACCTATATGTTGGTGGTTGAACCTGGCCGACAGGTAGAGATAGCTGCGTTATCAATGGGAAATCCTCATGCGGTTTTATTGGTGGATGATGTCAACAAAGCGCCAGTTGGTGAGTTGGGCCCAAAAATAGAAAACCATGAGCAGTTTCCAGAGCGAGTCAATGTCGGTTTTATGCAATTGATTGATCATGAGAACATCAAACTGCGGGTTTATGAACGTGGTTCAGCCGAGACAACGGCCTGTGGTACCGGGGCTTGCGCGGCGGTTGTCAGTGGTATTCGTCGTGGATTATTGGGGCGTCAGGTCAGTGTTTTACTACCCGGTGGCACATTAGAAATTAGCTGGCCCGATGAAGACGCTTCGGTGTGGATGACCGGACCAGCACAACATGTATTTGATGGAGAAATTGCGTGGGCAACACTCAACAATCTGTAAGCGCTGAACAAGTCAGTGAATTTTTACGCCAGCACACAGATTTTTTAATTGAACAGCCGGATTTATTGTCTAAGCTGGAATTCGAAAAAACACCTGCAGGCACGATTTCGCTGGCGCAGCGGCAGCGAGAGCAATTGCGGCAAAAAAATCAGCATCTACATGATCAATTGCATGCTTTGATTGATAACGCACATAGCAATGCTGCATTGCAACAACGGGTACATCAGCTGTGTCTGCGATTGATGGATTGTCAGGATCTGCAAAGCCTGCTGGCAACACTGTTGCAACAATTACAGGAAGAGTTCTCCGCTGACGAAGTATCATTAAGGTTGTTTTACAGTGGCGATCAAAAACCAAAATTACCACCAGTCGAAGGTAATATCGCAGAACTGCATGCTGATGATGCAAAGCTGAAAGCGTTTGATCATATTCTGGCTAAACAGCAACCGGTTTGTGGTCGACTAACCAAAGCTCAGAAACAATTACTGTTCGGTGAAAAGGCTGATGAAGTCCATTCGGTGGCCTGTTTACCTTTGGGGCATGAACCTTGTGCCGGTTTACTGGCGATCGCCAGCAGCGATGCCAACCGTTTTCATGCGGATATGGGCACCGAATATCTGAGCTTTCTCGGCGAAGTGTTTATGCGGCTGATGCGCCGTTTCTGTCACGGACAGAATGACAGCTGAGCTGCAAACCCCACTGCAGGATTTTCTGCAATATCTGGAGCAACAGCGCCGGGTTTCGCCGCATACCGTACTCAATTATCAGCGTGATTGTCAGCAGTTAGTTGAATACTGCCAGCAACAGTCATTTACTGACTGGCAACAACTCAAACCAGCAGATATTCGTCTGTTTATTGCCCGCCTGCATCGAAAAGGTTTAGGTGCCCGTAGTATTCATCGTTTACTGTCAGCCGTTCGCAGTTTTTACCGCTATCTGCTCAAAGAAGGCCTGGTCGATCATAATCCAGCCCAATCAGTACAGGCCCCCAAAGCGGAAAAACGTTTACCGAAAACCCTTGATGTTGATCAAATGAATTCGTTGCTTGATAGCACGCCGGCTGACACCTTTGTCGCCTGTCGGGATCGGGCGATTATGGAATTATTCTATTCTTCCGGTCTGCGACTGGCAGAGCTGGCGGCTTTAGATTTACGTGATGTCGATTTCGGTCAGCAATTAGTGCATGTCATTGCCGGTAAAGGCAACAAAGGACGGATTTTGCCGATTGGCCGCACAGCAATTGAAGCGTTAAAAGTCTGGCTCGATAAACGTGATCAGAACGGCCTGTATCAACAACCAGCGTTATTCACCACCCAACAAGGCAAACGGCTTGGCGTGAGATCCATTCAGCAACGCCTGGCTTTCTGGGGTAAAAAACACGGCATTTCTGAACATGTGCATCCGCATCGACTGCGTCACGCGTTTGCCTCGCATATGCTCGAATCCAGCAGTGATTTAAGGGCTGTGCAGGAGTTGCTAGGGCATTCGGATATCAGCACGACCCAGGTTTATACCCACCTGGATTTTCAGCACCTGGCGAAAGTTTATGATGCTGCGCATCCTCGGGCTAAGAAGCGTTCTTAAGATATTAACTACAGTGGCACAGAAGGCGCGGAGGTTTAAAAGATTTTATCCGCAGATTACGCGGATGGGTGCAGATTTCTTAGAGAGAAATATAAAAAGGTATTTAGATAAGGGCACAGATCTCAAAGGCTCCCCTTGAATCCCCTTTTGTGTTGCCGGAAAAAATGGTTATCGCAGGATTAGAAATCGGAATGTTTGAGCGAAGCGACAAATTTGTCTGGAACAAATTTGGACGGCCGAGGTGCCCGGATGGGGAGCGGCACGGATGCCGCTCATCAGTTTTTTCGATTTCCCTGCGATGACCATTTTTTTCGGGGAGCCGCAGGCCAACACAAGGGGTGCCTTTTCTTTTGGTTCGTTTTCTTTGATTCGCGACATCCATGTCGCTCACCCTTTGGGCGCCTCCGGCGTCCAAATTCATTCCTGATGAATTTGTGGGCAAACAAAGAAAATGAACTCGCCCTTAGGCGAAATTATGCTTTAGGTTCATTTTCCCTATATAAGCTGATCTTTCGCTCACGCGAGTCAGGGACTTGCGTGCCCAAGCCCCTAACAACCCAAGGGCACCCCATGTGCTGGCCTGCGGCTTCACTGCGTTGCTCGGTTTATCTGGGGATTGGTCAAAACTCGCTGCGCTCAGACACTGACCAATCCTTCTCCAGATAAACCTGCGCTACTCGTCAGCACAAAAGGGGATTTAGGGGGTAACATTTGAGCTCTGTGGTTGATTACCCGTTTAATGCGCCTGTTCCCAATTATCCCCAACCCCAATCCCCACTTCTAACGGCACGGCCAATTCAGCAGCTTTAATCATAAACTGCTCTATTTCAGTTTTAGCTAAATCAAGCTGATCTTCGGGCACTTCAAAGACCAGTTCATCATGTACCTGCATAATCATACGGATGCCGGTATCGGCTTCGAGTAGCCAGTCATGAATCGAAATCATTGCGCGCTTGATAATGTCTGCAGCGCTGCCCTGCATTGGGGCGTTAATCGCGGTGCGTTCGGCGTATTGGCGACGCAGGCCGTTGCTGGAGTTGATTTCCGGCAGATATAAACGCCGGCCGAAAATGGTTTCGACATAACCGTCTTTCTTGGCCTGTTCGCGGGTGTTGTCCATGTAGTTTCTGACACCGGGATAGCGTTCGAAATAGGTTTCCATATACTTGGCTGCCTGATGACGTTCTATGCCGAGTTGTTTGGAAAGGCCGTGGGCAGACATACCGTAAATCAGACCAAAGTTAATGGCTTTGGCACTGCGGCGTTGATCGCCGGTAACGTTTTCTGGCGCTACACCAAAGATTTCTGAGGCTGTGTGGCGGTGAATATCTTCGCCATCGGCAAACGCGGTCAGCAGACTTTTATCACCCGATAAATGCGCCATGATGCGTAATTCAATTTGTGAATAATCGGCTGCCAGGATCTTGGCGCCTTTACCAGCCACAAACGCTTCACGGATTTTACGGCCTGTTTCGGTACGGATCGGAATATTCTGCAGATTCGGATCGGAAGAAGATAATCTTCCGGTCGCAGTCACCGCCTGATGATAGGAGGTGTGCACACGGCCAGTCTGTTGATTGACCTGTTGTGGCAGCTTGTCTGTGTAGGTGGATTTGAGCTTACTCAAACTGCGGTAATTCATAATGATTTGCGGTAACTCATAACCATCATCTGCCAGTTCCTGCAACACATTTTCAGCGGTCGAGGGTTGGCCTTTTGGCGTTTTTTTACGAACCGGCAGTTGCTGCTGGTCGTAAAGAATTTCCTGCAATTGCTTTGGTGAACCCAGATTAAATTTAGTACCTGCAGAAGCATGGGCTTCTTTTTCCAGCCGATCAATATCCAACGCCAGTTGATCGCTTTGCTGTTGCAGCATAAAGATATCAATATGCACGCCATTACGTTCCAGCGTATTTAACACCGGCAGTAACGGCATTTCCAGTTCACGATACACTTTTTCCAAGGACGGAATCGCCTGCACTTTGGGCCACAAGATGTGATGCAGCTGTAAGGTTATATCGGCATCTTCACAGGCGTAAGGCGAGGCTTCTTCCAAACCGATTTCATTGAAGGTCAGTTGTTTTTTGCCTTTACCGGCAATGTCTTCAAAATGAATGGTGCTGCGGTTCAGATATTTTTCGGCCAGTGAATCCATATCATGGCGGGTCGCAGTGCTGTCGAGTACATAGGATTGCAACATGGTGTCATGGGCAATGCCCTGCAAATCAATGCCGTGATTGAGCAGGATATGCCGATCGTATTTCAGATTTTGACCGACTTTCAGCGCTTTGGGATCTTCGAGTAACGGTTTGATCAACGCCAGTGTGGTATCAAAATCCAATTGATCCGGTGCGCCCGGATAATCATGCGCCAGTGGCAGATAGGCGGCTTCACCGGCTTTAATGGCAAATGACATACCGACGATCCGCGCTTGCAAATAATTAAGGCTGGTAGTTTCGGTATCGAACGCAAACAATTCGGCTTTTTTGAGTCTTTCCAGCCAGCTATCCAGCTGCTGCTGAGTCAGGATGGTTTCGTAATGGGTTTCATTACTGGTGACTGGTTCATCCGTTTTTGTCGAGGCTTTAGCCACAGGGGCAGAATCCAATTCCTGCAGCCAGCTTTTAAATTCGTAACGTCGATACAACTCAGCCAGTTTCTGGTTATCCGCCGCTTGCATATCCAAAGTTTCCGGAGTGAAATCCAGCTCGACATCCATCTTGATGGTCGCTAGTTGATAGGAGAGTGGCAAAGCATCGACGGCTGCGCGTAACTTCTCACCCAGTTTGCCTTTCACTTCATCAGCATGTTCGATAACACCCTGCAAACTGCCATATTGTTGCAGCAGTTTGGTCGCGGTTTTCGGGCCCACACTGTCAACGCCTGGAATGTTATCCACCTTGTCACCCATCAGCGCCAAATAATCGACGATTTGTTGTGGTGTCAGACCAAACTTTTCCTTTACGGCGGCGATATCTGTTTTGCTGTTATTCATGGTGTTGACCAGCGTCACATGCTCGCTGACCAGTTGCGCCATATCCTTGTCACCAGTGGAAATTACTGTTTCAATTCCGGCTGCAGTTGCCTGTTTTGCCAGCGTGCCGATTACATCGTCGGCTTCCACGTTATCAATGCACAGCAACGGCAACCCCATTGCTTTGACAATTTCGTGAATGGGCGCGATTTGTTCGCGTAAATCATCCGGCATCGGCGGCCGTGTGGCTTTATACTCGGCATATAGATCATTACGGAAAGTTTTACCTTTGGCATCAAATACTACGGCCATATGTTCAGGGTTATAGTCACGAATCAATTTACGCAGCATATTGATGACGCCGTAAATTGTGCCGGTTGATTCGCCGTCACTGTTGGTCAACGGCGGCATCGCGTGATAAGCGCGATACAGGTATGAAGAGCCATCAACGAGTATAAGTGGTGCAGTTTGAGTCATAGTTCACAAGGCCTGAAATTAGTGGCAAACAGATTGCTTTAATCATCGTAGCGGAAATGCTATCTTTATCGGAAATTTAGTGGAGCTAAGTCATGTTAAAACCGTTCGCCATTGTATGCGCAATTAGCGCGATGATCACAGGAAGTGCCTGGGCAGGGGCTGCCGGTCCAGATTTGACTCAACCTCCAGTCATACCACCACCTTTGCAGGATGGCGAAAGTATCGAACCTGAAATCACCATCATTCAGGAAGATGATCGCACTATCGAAGAATACCGCGTCAATGGTCAGCTTTACATGATCAAAATCACCCCTGATATTGGTCCAGCTTATTACCTGATGGATACCGATGGCGATGGTAATTTGGAAACCCAGAAACATAATCTTGCCAATCCGGAAGTGCCGAACTGGATCCTGTTTCAATGGTAACAAACACTCCCGTTAACTGAGATTTTCATGTCTGTTTATACCGAAGTCGGACGCGATGAATTAATTGCGTTCATCGGCGAGTATGCGGTTGGTAATCTGATTGATTACCAGGGCATTTCTGCCGGAATTGAAAACACCAATTATTTTGTAACGACGGATCAGGGCGAGTTTGTCCTGACTTTGTTCGAACAGCATGAATTTGCCGAATTGGATTACTTTCTCGAAGTCATGACGTTTTTCTTCAAGCATGGCATTCCCTCGGCACATCCCGCTGAAGATAAACAAGGTAATTACCTCAAATCCTTATGTGGTCGTCCCGCAGCGCTTGTTATGCGTCTGGCAGGACATACGGTGGATGACATTGCGACGCTGGGACAATGCGAAGCTATTGGCGATATGCTGGCGCAAATGCATTTGGTCGGCGAGAAGTTTAAACATCGTCGAGCAACGCAACGCGGTGCTGACTGGCGCGAATCGATGGCTGAAACCTTGCTGCCGCATATGTCGGCAGAGCAGGCAGAAATGCTCAAGGCAGAACTCGATTTTCAACAACATTACAGCGATCTGGAATTACCTTGGGGTGTCACTCATTCCGATTTATTCCGTGATAACGCTTTGTTTATCGACGATCAATTACAGGGCATTATTGATTTTTACTTTGCCTGCGACGAATTTCTGATTTATGACCTGGCAGTGGCGGTTAATGATTGGTGTGTTAACGAACAAAGTCA
>JAMDEF010000048.1 GCA_023488305.1 Gammaproteobacteria bacterium
GGTTTTCCACAGTCTGTCCGCCATGTTTAGTGGGGCAAAATGCCCTTAAAAGCCTAGGAGAATTCTCATGGCGGTTATTGTTAACTCGAATCTGGCATCTTTAAATGCACAGCGTAATCTTGAATCATCACAAAGCAGTTTGAATCAATCACTGCAGCGTTTATCATCTGGTCTGCGTATCAATAGCGCAAAAGATGATGCGGCAGGTCTGTTCATCGCTGAACAGCTGACTCGTGATATCCGTGGTACTAACCAAGCTGTTCGTAATGCATCGGATGGTATCTCTCTCGGTCAAACCGCTGAGGGTGCATTAGGTGAAATTGGTAACAACTTACAACGTATCCGTGAGCTAGCCGTACAATCAGCTAACGCCACGACTGGTAACCGTACTGGTATCCAGGCTGAGGTGGATCAGTTGACTCAGGAAATCTCACGTATTATTCAGACAACTGAATTTGCTGGTAACGCGTTGTTGAGTGCAACTAACTCATTGACATTCCAAGTCGGTGCAAGTGGTGCAGCATCTAATCAATTGTCAATTTCAACATTAAGTCTGACAGGTATTGCTGGTTATGCAGCAGGCTTGACTGCAACAGGTACAATTGACGTAAGTACTGCAGGTGCCGCTTCAGGAGCACTTGCCGACTTGAGTAGCGCATTAGATACTGTGAACCAATCACGTGCAACTTATGGTGCTCTGCAAAATCGTTTTGAAGCGGTTATCTCTAACCTGCAAAACTATGCAGAAAACTTAACTGCTGCACGTAGCCGTATCCAAGATGCTGACTTTGCTGCTGAAACAGCTAACCTGACTCGTTCGCAAATTTTGCAACAGGCTGGTGTTTCAATCCTGGCGCAGGCTAATACCCTGCCTCAGACAGCACTTTCATTACTCGGATAAGTTACCGGGAGGCCTTCCCGGCAGATAGCCGGGAAGCGCTTACCCGATATTCTTGGAGGATGAAGGAATGACCACAAACGATTTCACAGTTAAAACTGATTCGGTGTCATTATCAACTTCTAGCAGTATTCAGCAGGGCAGTAATGTTCCTGCTGAAGTTGTTTCTGGGGTTGCTACTGTTCAGCGGATAAATATTATTGCTCAGCCCAATGCGCTTTCTAAGCAATTGGAAGCAACAGATGAGCAATTAGCGGCGATTCAAGATCGTGTTGTAGAGCTTAATAGCTACATGCAAAATATGAATCGTACATTACAATTTTCAGTAGATGATAAAAGCGGTGATACTGTCATTAAAGTAATTGATTCTGAAACCGATGAACTTATCAGACAGATTCCCGCGGAAGAATTATTAGTGGTTCGCAGCTCTTTAGAAGAGTACCGCGGAATGCTGCTGGAAATGAGAGTTTGATTGGCGCGTAATTTGCTTAAAATTACCCACTAATCGGGAGCGTTATCATGGCTACAATTCAAGCACCGGGCATTGGTTCTGGTTTAGATGTTAATGACATTGTTAAACAGTTGATGGCGATTGAGCGTCAACCCATCACTAGCTTAACAACAAAAAAATCATTTGTTAATGCCCAAATAAGTGCTTATGGTTCTTTGAAAAGTAAAATTGCTGATTTCCAGACAGCAATGAACAACCTCAATTCACCGCAAAAATTCCAGGTTTTCAAGGCGACAAGCGGTAATGAATCTGTTTTAACTAGTTCTGTATCCAGTAGTGCAGTTGCCGGTAATTACAATATCGAAGTCGTTAGTCTGGCCGAACGGGACAAAATTGCCACTAAAGCCTTTACTAATGCCGGCTCGGTAGTTGGAGAAGGCACGCTCACTATTAGTATCGGTGCCAATAGTTTCGACTTAACCATTGATAGCAGCAATAACACGCTCGCAAGTATCCGCGATGCAATTAATAATGCTACAGGTAATACAGGCGTGTCAGCGACTATAGTTACCGGTGATGAAGGCGCTCGTTTAGTGCTGTCTTCGAAAGAAACAGGTATTGATAACGCCCTCCGCATTAGTGTGGCCGATAGTGACGGTAACAATACTGATGAAAATGGTTTATCTGCTTTGGCATATAACCCAGAAGATGGCGTTGAATTTCGCCCAGCAATTTCCTCTGCACAAAACGCCTTGATAAGAGTGGATGGCTTTGATGTTAGCAGTAATACGAATACGTTTACTGGGGCACTTGATGGGGTAACGATTAATGCGACATCTGTCGGAACAACTACATTAAGTGTTTCCCGTAACGATGAAAAAATTCTCGAATCGGTTGAAGCCTTTGCGAAAGCATTTAATGCATTACGTTCTGAGATTAATAAACAACGCAGTGGTCAACTTGAAGCTGACAGCACTTTATTAACACTCGAGCGACAAATATTTGATGTGTTAAATGCTGGTAGCTCAATTGGTGGTTCCTCATTTAGTTATCTGATTGAAGCGGGAGTTTCCATTAATAAGCAAGGTGTCATGCAAGTTGATTCTGCCAAGATCTCTGAAATCATGAATAATGATTTTGATTCCTTTGTGAATTTATTTGCCTCAGAAAGTGGTGGCTTTGCCGCAAAATTGTCTACTCTTGCGAATGGTTGGTTAGCCACTAACGGGTTGATTGATTCCCGTCAAGATGGTTTGAAGACTCAGGTTAAAGGGATTGATGAGCAAATTTTGCGAATGGAAGATCGACTAATTTCCGTCGAAGCACGAATTAGAGCACAATTCAGTGCATTGGATACACTTGTTAGCAGCTTGAATAATACATCGAGCTTTTTAACGCAACAATTGGCTTCACTGAATAACAGTAGAAAAAATTAATACAGAGCTAAACTTAGGATGATGCAAAACATGATCAATAAAAAAGCGCTGGAAGGTTACGGCCGTGGCGCAGTCGCGTCAGAGGTGAATTTTGCCTCACCGCATCGTATTATCCAGATGTTGATGGAAGGTGCATTGTCAAAAATTGCGACTGCCAAGGGCTGTATTGCCCGTAACGATATTGCAGAAAAAAGTCGTCAGATTACTTGGGGCATGAATATTATCCAGGGACTGCGGACCAGTCTTGATGCCCAAAAGGGCGGAGAGGTGGCTGCTAATCTTGATTCTTTATATGAATATATGGGACGACGTTTATTAGAAGCTAATGTGACTAATGATGTTGCCATTCTGGATGAAGTCAGTAGCTTACTGATGGAAGTGAAAGCCGGTTGGGACAACATTCCAGCTGAGTATCACTGAGCAACAATGGCAACTTCACAAGAAAAACTGCAAACCCTGCAACAAGCATCAGAGCTCACCCAAAGTATGTTGGATTTGGCTAAACAGCAAAAATGGGAAGATCTTGAAGCTATTGAAAAAAAGAGGCAGTTGTTGTTGCATACTGTCTTTCCCGTGGCCGAGGATTCTTCTGAAATTGAAGGATTTACTGCTGAGCTACAGACACTTATCGATATCAACAATCAACTTATTGCGCATTGCCAACAAGGGAAAGATTCCCTACAACTGCAAATGCGCGATGCCAAATTTACCCAAAAAGCCGTAACTGCTTATCAATCCAATTAGTTAGCGCACTTGGTTCCGTAAAAGTTCCCAAAAACGGTGTCATTTTTTTGACAACCAACTTTAAAGTGCTTAACTTGATTTAACAAATCCTTACAGTAATACCGGCAGGCTCGGAGCAGCCTTGTCTTCAGGAGCAGTTATGAACGTGTGTAATATCTTGGTGATAGATAGTGACCCACAACGCCGAGAAACACTTTCCACGCTTATCTCGTTTGTGAATTGCCACGTCGTGGTGGTAGAAAACATGGAAAGTTGGTTTGAAAGCATTGATGATTTAAATGATATCGCGATGGCTCTGGTCGGAGATTGCGGTGGCGTCAGTCAGACCAAACAATTACTTCGAGAACTGGTCAACCATGAGGCCAGAGTTCCTGTCTTTACGCTTAATTACCCTCAAAATCCGCTCAGTGATTTCCCTGGAACCATTGGTGCTCTCAGTTATCCCGTCAAATACCCTCAATTAAATAATGCGTTACAGCAAGCCGCGGTTTATAAAAATCAGGCTGAAAACACAATGGAGACTGAACCGTTGTTTCGTTCGCTGGTGGGTAACAGTTTAAAGATGAAACGAGTTCAGAAAATGATCCAGCAAGTGTCAGATTCTGAAGCCAATGTATTAATCCTGGGAGAGTCTGGAACCGGCAATACGACTTTCCGAAGCAGAAGTTTTTGGTTGACTTACTGGAGGTGTCCACACTGGACGACTATCAGCC
>JAMDEF010000072.1 GCA_023488305.1 Gammaproteobacteria bacterium
TTCCGTATTTTATGGAATACTTCATCTACGCTTAGCAATAATGGGCAGTCAAAATGCTGATAGTCGCGCTCAAGCCCGTCTCTATCTTTAAGAATCCAAGTAACTGTTGCCGAAGCAGGGTTGAGAAAGTAGGACGATTCACTCTTACCTAATAACAAAATCGCTGTGCGTGTTATCTGATTATTTATCGTAAGCTTTGCTTTATTTAAAAATGTAATGTCATCCCAATGCTCGGCTTCATTGACCAGTTTAGGATTCTTCTGAAAAAACTTCTCGCGAGCTACCTTAATAGCTTCTGGGGCAAGATCATAAACAGAAGCCGATGGCACAACTTCTGCGCTCCAATCTGTCAAACGACTTTGAGAGCGTATTCGCTCAATTTCCTCCAAATTCAATGGTCCGAGAGATTCGCCATCTCTACCATAGTAGTGACCATCCCAAGCTATGGGTATGCCCTGTGGCGCTGCAGGTATTTCAAACATTAAAACTCGACCCTCGGAGTGATCGATCTCGTGTATAGCTACAAAGGTCAGCCGATTAGTGGTTTTGTCTGCGACTTCTTTTTTGAGAGATTGCAACTCTTTGGGGCTTGCTCGGAACTTGGTTCCAACAACAGTTTGATTGTCTTTAACCCCAAAAACCAACCAAGCTTGCTTAACCCGTTTCAAGTTTGCTTCGTTGCTTAAAGCTGAAAAATACCTTCCCAGCTTGTTGAAATCATAGTTTCTTTTCGCTTCTTTGAACTCAACGATTTCGTTTTCGCTATTGCAACGAAGTAAAATCTCTAACTGTTGTTTCATTTTGACTGATACCGCCATTTTGCTGCCACAACACTAATTTGCTCAATTGTCATCGCCTGTTGCTGCCAGCCTTTATCGAAATCAACATCATTTGAGCGAGGCAACTGGTCATCAGATAAGCTGCGAATCATCACTCTAGTTGGTAACGTTGCTGCTTGTCCGACAAATATGGCCTCCTGACGCCTTAAACCGGAGAGCATTTTTGTTAAGCCAGACATCGAATCAGGTAACACACTACGAACATGTTCACGGTCGGCATCATTGGTTATTCGAAGTACAATCCATGAGTTGCATTGCGACAATACCGTTGCCTCAACTTCACTCGGTCTCTGAGAAACGAGTAACAGACCAACGCCATACTTACGGCCTTCCTTCGCAATTCGACGAATTGCAGACTGCGCTGCCTCATACTGAGCTTCACCACGATTCGGCACGTATCGGTGTGCCTCTTCACATACCAAAAGTACTGGGCTATTTTGTCGTTCAGCCTCGGTTTGCCAGACTTTAAGCTGAAACACGATTCGCGCGATTGCAGCACTAGCGACCCCTGCCACTTCATTAGGCACACCAGACAAGTCAACAATCTGCACGGCAGTTTTTTGGGTTAAGAATTGATTGACGATTGTAGGTAACGGATCTTCAGCTCCATTCCAACTTTCCATCATAAATTTGAGTCGGCCGTCTTTTAACAATGAGTCAATTTTCCGAATAACTTTGCTAAAGTCCTCGTGAGCTTTTTTGTCTGCACCTGAGGGTCTCTGTTGGTTAATTGCGCCGATTAAGCCTTCTGCATAGAGTTCACCGTCTTTTTTTCCGAAATGATCTAGCCCATTACTATCTCCTAGAACATAAGGGACTGGTGAATCAACCGTTAATTGGCTCTTATCAAGCCCAAGCTGTTCAGCTGCCTGTTCACGTACAGCAATCAGCGCATTTTTAACTATGTTTGATTGTGATGTCGCTGCAAACTCGGTCTTGCCGATAAACAAACTCAGTGACTCCTCTATATCGAGGAGCCAATACGGTAGTTTCAGTGACCCTTCATCGGTAGACAGCCTATGGTGATCTGGGAACGCTTTGCCATATTCATTATGTGGATCAAGAATAATGATTTGCGGATGCCAGTGTTTATGTTTGGCGATCTGACCACGTTCAAGAATACTGTGAATAACCGCCGCAACGGTTCCTGATTTACCGGCACCGGTGGAGCCAAGAATGGCAGTGTGCTTACCTAGCAATTCATTCAGTTCTGCATAACAAGGGGCACCACCAGAGCCAACATGCTCACCCAGTTGAATAACGGCCCCTTTGGCATCACCGTAAATAAATCTGAGTTCTGATTTTGGCGTCAGGTAAATAGTTTGCTGAGGAAGTGGGTAAGTGGCGACACCACGCTCAAATTCAAGTGCAAATTCATTGTCTCCCTTATTGCGCCATTCACCCTCACCAAATAAATCCGCTTCAATGATGCGTTCATCAGAAGAGGCAACAGGCAAGCCCTTTTCTATTTGGTAATCCGCCTTCATACGCAACCGGCTAACCAAACCGTAAATAGAGCGTCGGGCAAAATGAACTTTGATGATTGAGCCAAACTGTCCAATCGGATAGTTTTCACCAGCAAATACGCGGGACAAGTCTGAAATCGTAGGGTCAAGTTCGGCGATAATCCGCGAGCCATCGACCTCAATAATTTTACCAATAGAGAGATTCTCAATGGGTTTTATGTATTTGTTATCCATATCAAATACCTCCTTCAAGGATCTGGGTTAGGTTTTCAAACTTCCACCATTCAATGCTACTTTCCGAGGTTGCCTTGTGATCGGCGTGATAAAAACCTTTATCGGCAAAAATAAGTACTTGTTCATTGATCGAGCTGTCTTCATACCAAGCTTTCAGTGCGCCATTAGGCTCGGCGTCACTGGTGAACGCAATCACGGTTAAATTCCCATTTGAAGCCTTTAAACCACGCTCGATTTCTAGGTTGATATGTGCATCTCCAAAACTATAACCGGCAATCAATAAAACCCGTTGGCTACCACCTCGCGGGTTTAAAACTGCTCTCGCTCTGTGCATTATATTGGCGTATGGGTCGAGTTGAGTTTCACGGTATTTAGTCGATGCAGGCCAAATCATAATCTTTGCTGTTTGATCTTGGCTACGCTTTAAGTGCGGTGCAATACGCAGTGGTGTTGATGAAGAACTATGTTCAGCCCAATTGATGGAGCCATGTAGCTTAAAGACTCTGGCATCTAGATTGTTCTGTTCAAACGTCGAAGGGTTCCACCAGCCTGAGACACCGCCTTCTAAACCATCTGTATATCGCAGTTGTGATAGTGCGAGTGAGTCTTCAATTAATGTGTCGTAGTTCATCACTAGATAATCAATGGTGCTAGGTAGGCTGTCTTTCCCTGGTCGCATTGGTCGATGCAGTGACTGAACAAAACGCTCATGTACAGCAGAATCTACTTCAACATTAATTACGTCAAAAATAGCGATTTTTATCTCGTTTATCGCTTGCAATAGCTGAGCGTTACTATAATCAACGCCACCAATAGATACACTACTAGCGGTTACATTTCGATTTGCTCGACGAGCGGTGATGGCAAGCCAATCTACTAGTTCGCTTAGGTAGTCTTCTATATGCGAAGCGGGATTTGCGCCAGCAAAAGACGTTTGTATGGCAGTCAATATCTGCTTGGAATCAACGGAGAGCTCGTCACTTTTTAGTGCTCTTTCTGTCAGCTGGTTTGTTAGTGGAAGCCCAGCACAAAAACTGGCCCCAGCACCTAACAGAACCGCTTTTGAGTGTGAGAGCAATTCTTCGAGTTTATTGATTGCTTCTCTGAACTCTTTTTGTTCAAAAATTGTGGTATCAAATCCCATGCCACCTCCTTAGAGCTCGCCTTTAAAGGCGGAATCGAGAATTGATGCTTTTAAGCTTTTCAAGTCTTCTATTTTTCCTAGAAGGACTTCTTCCGCATCGTGAATTTTACTTTTCAGCGCTTCAATCGTTGATACCAATGACTTCTGCTCTTCCAATGAACACATTGGGATTTCAATTTTGCTTAAACGAGTTAGCGCCAACTTAGGTTGTGCAACTGTCTTGGTAGCTAACCCTGCCTGTGCAGAGAAATCAGAGGTCAATGTAAACAGATACAGGTAGCTTAAATCTAGTTGTTGTTTATCTCTGATAACCAACTTAGCGGCGTTTTCTGTCAGGTTTGCGCCATCCAATTCTGGGGGGACAAAACCTGTCTTACCGATAGTCCCTGCTATACTGATATAAAGGTCGTCCTTGGAAATCACATAGCGTTTGATTTGTTCGTGAATTTCTTTCGATATGTATTTGATACCGGATAAATCTATCGTTCCTTTATCTGTAAAATCTGCCACCGGACGCGGGGTGTAAA
>JAMDEF010000145.1 GCA_023488305.1 Gammaproteobacteria bacterium
TTTTTGATTGTAAATAGCTGCACAGCTTATCTCCAGCTTTGAGCCGGAGCTTTATTGCTTGCTGGCCTGCCAACCGAAATCGACGAACTGGCTCGCTGGGAGAGGATTCGAAAAAATAATCTTCTCCCCATGACTGATTTTTCATTTCTAACATCGATTATTCCTGTAAGCGAAAAGCCAGTGCTCATAACGAACTTATCTGGTGCATTTTTACAGCGTTTCGCGTCATTAAAGTGCAGCTATTTACAATCAAAAACGGCTACTTGTTGCCATACACTATTTATTTTCCCAAAGATTGCAGCAATTCTCCTGATGGCATACCTCATTGGTATTACCCCAGGCTTAAATCACGTCAGCTGGCACAAAAGCTGCTGTTTATTAACTGCAATTTCATTGAATGATGACGCTTTACACTGCTAAATGGCACTCAGCCAAAGGACAACGGAGTCATGCTCAATATCAAACGGAAACACTGGCCAACAATACAGGAGTGGTTGGGGCAGCGATTACAGTTTGTCACGCATAACAGCAAACCCAAGCCTGCGCTGGATTTAAATGATCTGGCGTTCAAACTTGCAACCGCAAACGACATTAATGAAACCTTACCCAAGGTGCTGACCGCATTACAGGCACTGCTAGACGAACAATTCACATCTTCAGAACAAGGTGATCTGCTGGTCTTGTTTAGCAATCCATTAACATCCGAATCGTTTGTGCATCATTGTCTGCAGGAGGCTCCGTCACAGAAATTAATTCAGAGCCTGCATCAGCATTTCACCATTCGAAAACCCACTGAAAACAGTCTTATCAAACTTCAGATAAACGGAGCATCACTTAACTGCGCTCCCATCCGATTATTCGATCACGACAATCAGACTATCTGGTTAATGATGTGTTTTCGTCAGGCCTTGCCTAATGAAAAAAAGCTCAAATGGGAAATGGCTTCAATCGAACAAACACTTGCCAAGGGCTTACAGGCTTGGTTTCAACGTGAGAGTAAGGTCAAACAGGCACTGGCGGCCGAACGAGCGATTTATGCTGCCGAGCTGCATGACTCACTTGCTCAGGTGTTGGGCTATCTGAAACTTAAAAGTGCCAAACTCGATAAATTATGTTTGAAAGCTGAATATGCAGATCTGAAACCGATTACCGAAGATTTAGCGGCCTATACCCAATGCGCCTATCATCAAACTCGTGAATTGATCACCGCTTCGCGACTGACTATGCAAAGTGAGAGTTTGTCGCAAGGGGTGACTAATTCGGTTCGAGAATTTGAACAGCAGTCAGCCATCGTGTTTGAACTGGATAATCGCTTGCCGGTTAACTTGCTGCCTCCTAAACAATCGATTCAGATCCTTTATATTATTCGTGAAAGTCTCAGCAATATCGTCCGGCATTCCCATGCCACACATGCCCGTGTGGCATTACGTTTGAAATCACCCAATCAACTGCATATTCAAATTGAAGACAATGGATCTGGCATTGATTTCGCTGCGGCGCGCAGTGATAGTTTTGGTTTACAAATTATGCATGAACGGGCCGAGCGGATAGGGGCAATATTACATATTTCACCACGCCCAGATGGCGGTACATTGGTACAGCTGAAGATGGATATCGGAGAGCTGTCATGAATTCATCACCGATATCCGTTGTGGTTGTTGATGATCATCCATTGTTTCGACGTGGCGTGGTCGAGTTACTCAATGACAGTGACGAAATGACGGTAATTGCCGAATATGATTCAGCAACCTCTTTGCTGAATAATCTTGACGATACCTACCCTGATATTTTGCTACTGGATTTACAGATGCCGGATCAATCCGGGCTGGATGTGCTTAAGCAATTACGTAGCCATGATGAACAGCTCAAAATCATTATTATCACGGCCTGCAGTGATCAGCAGATGTTGCTCGAAGCTCTGCGATTTGGTGCCAATGGATTTTTGCAAAAAGATACTCCGCCAGATGAAATCCTGGCGCAGCTGGTTTCCGCAGTGAAAGGCAATGTGGTGATCAATGCCGGAGCCGTTACTTCTCTGGCCACACATCTTCGTGAACATCAAACGGCAGCAATCAGCCAGTCGAATCCCGCTTTTACGCAAATGACGGAACGTGAGCGCGAAACGCTGTTTTATATTTCCAAAGGTTTAAACAATAAATTGATCGCAAGAGAACTCGGCATTAGCGATGGCACGGTCAAGGTTTACGTTAAAAACCTGCTACGCAAATTAAATCTGCATTCCAGGTTGGAACTGGCTGCATGGGCCCACAATCATCAGTCGGATGCGTTGCCGGACAGAGAACACTGAAATGACCCTACTCAAATGGCCCGCTAAAAACCTGGCCGCAGATCCATCTGCGTCACAATTGACCCAACTGCTTAATAGTCTCAGTGATGTGGTGGTGATGCTCGATGAACAGCATCAGATAAAAATGATCAATCAGTGCTGGCAGGATATAACTGGTATCAGCATAGAACAGACGCAGGGCAGAACCTTTACCGATTTTCTGCACCCGGAGGATATTGCCAGCTGGACGCTGCTGATGCAGAACATTCGTCCAGATTCAAAAGAAGTGATTTGGTTTCGTTTGATAAGTGCCAGTGGCGAATTGCGCTGGTGCGAAATGCGTTTGCAGTCGATGGAGAAAAACAAACTCTATCCACTGTCCGCCACCCTTTGTGATATCACGCCGCAGGTACGCAATGAACAGGTGCGTCATGCCAGTTATCGCAGTCTGCAAAGCCTGGTGGATCGTTTACCGGCGATGTTGTATCGGGCTCGAAACAATATCAGTTGGTCGATGGAATATGTCAGTGAAGGCTGCGAATTGATTACCGGTTACAGCGCCGAGAATATGTTGAATCAACCGCAAGTATCCTTGGGGGCAATGATCCACGGAGAAGATGCCGGTTATGTCTGGGAGCAAGTGCAAATCGCCTTGGAGAATCGTTCTACCTTCAGCATTGAATACCGCCTCACCCAAGCAGATGGTAAGGAAATTGTGGTGCAGGATAAGGGCAGGGGGCTTTATTCAGAGAGTGGAATGGTACTGGGAGTAGAAGGCATAATTTTTCAGACTACCATTTAAAAAAACGGCATTTTTTCCGGTTTATTAACTACTTACCCTTTTTGGGATACCCCTTGAAGAGGATTTTTCATCATTGCTCTGCGGGTTATTTTGACGCTGACAGCTGCGATAAACGCAGCATAAAGCTGATAAACAACATTGATGGAGTTAAAACCTATGTCAACTCGAGTAGCGGTACTTGGAGCCGGACCCAGTGGCCTTGCACAACTTAGAGCGTTTCAATCTGCACAGGCCAAAGGCGCTGAAATTCCAGAGATAGTCTGCTTTGAAAAGCAAAGCGATTGGGGCGGTCTGTGGAATTACACCTGGCGCACCGGTCTGGATGAAAATGGCGAACCGGTGCATGGCAGTATGTACCGTTACCTGTGGTCAAATGGTCCCAAAGAGTGTCTGGAGTTTGCCGACTACACATTTGAAGAACATTTCGGCAAACCGATTGCCTCTTATCCGCCACGCGAAGTGTTGTTTGATTACATCAAAGGCCGGGTGGAAAAGGCCGGGGTACGCAAATATATTCGCTTTAACACCGCCGTTCGGAATGTGACCTACGATGATGCCAGTCAAAAGTTCACCGTAACGGTACAGGATCACACTACCGATTCTGTGTACGCCGAAGAGTTTGATTATGTGGTCTGCGCCACCGGCCATTTCTCTACGCCAAAAGTACCAACCTTTGAAGGCTTTGATAAGTTTGGCGGCCGTATTCTGCATGCACATGATTTCCGTGATGCGTTGGAATTCAAAGATAAAGATATTCTGCTGGTGGGCAGCAGTTATTCTGCAGAAGATATCGGTTCGCAATGTTACAAATACGGTGCTCGCAGCCTGATTAGTTGTTATCGAACTGCGCCGATGGGCTACAAATGGCCAGAAAACTGGGATGAAAAACCTAACCTCGTCAGAGTTGATACTGATACCGCCTATTTTATGGATGGCAGCTCGAAAAAAATCGATGCCATTATTCTATGTACTGGCTATTTGCATTACTTCCCATTCCTCTCTGATGATTTACGCTTAAAGACCAACAATCGCTTGTGGCCGCTTAATCTCTATAAAGGTGTGGCCTGGGAAGATAATCCGAAGTTTTTCTATCTCGGCATGCAGGATCAATGGTACTCATTCAATATGTTTGATGCTCAGGCCTGGTATGCGCGCGACATTATCATGGGTCGCATTCCGCTACCTTCTCTAGATGAGATGCGGGCGCACAGCATGATGTGGCGCGAGAAAGAGTTGACGCTGGAAACCGCTGAAGAAATGTATACCTATCAGGGCGATTACATTCAGGAATTGATTGATGCCACGGACTATCCGTCATTTGATATTCCAGCCGTCAATCAGACTTTCCTGGAATGGAAATATCACAAAAAGAAAAACATCATGACCTTCCGTGATCATTCCTATCGCTCATTGATGACCGGCACCATGTCACCACCCCACCATACGCCTTGGTTGGAAGCGCTCGATGATTCACTGGAAGCGTACCTGTCAGACAAAAGTGAAGTCCCCGTGGCTAAAGAAGCTTAACTGACCCGAATATAGGAAGAAAAATGTCTGTAGTAACTAAAATTATCGATAAAACAGTCGCGCCTATCGAGACCGATCTGGATGGCTGGACCAAGCTTGAAGGCAATCCAACCATGAAAACCTGGATCGAGTACACCAGCCCGGATGGTGCCATGATCACTGGTTGCTGGGAAGCAACGCCTGGGCTTTATCATGCTGTTTATGCAGGTTGGGAGTTTGTACATTTGATTGAAGGTGAGGTTGTCGTTACACCAGATGATGGTGAGCCACAAAGTTTCGGACCAGGAGATGCATTTATGCTGGAAAAAGGTTTTAGTGGCACCTGGCTGATTAAAAATAAAGTTTATAAACACTTTGCTATCAAGTTGAAGTAATGTTGCATAAACTCGATAAGGAGTGTGCTTGTATGCATGCTCCTTTTTCATTCGCTAATAATGGATGTAAAACAGATTCGAAATGATAAAAGCAATTTTTATAGCAAGCGAAAACTTGGGAGCTCAACAACAGGTAACGGCAATTGATCTGGTTGCGGGTAAAGGTATCAAAGGCGACCGAAACTTTGATAAAGCCCAATGGCCCGGACAGAACATCACATTTATTGAGCTGGAAGAAATCACGGCATTCAATAATCATTTTTCACAACAGATTAGTCTGTCGGATACCCGTCGGAATGTGATTACCGAGGGCGTACGTCTCAACGATTTAGTCGGTCAGGTTTTTCGTATTGGTGATGTTAGCTTCAAAGGGGTAGAGCTTTGTGAACCTTGCAACACTCTGGGATCGTTATTAGCAAACGACAGTTTAAGCAAAAAAGCCATTGTCAAAGCGTTTACGCATAAAGCCGGTCTGCGAGCGGATGTATTAACGGATGGTCAAATCGATGTGGGTATGTCGATTGAAATAGCGGTGATGCAGCCAGCCAACTAAAGCTGCATCACACTGTTTTATAACGATTAATTACTATCTGACTCTCGGTATAACACATCCAACAAGGCAAACATTGCCTGTTGGCTTTGTTTAAGTTGGTCGGCGTTATTCATTAGCGTTGATTCATTTTGCACATAGTCGGTTTTTGGCATTGGATGAGATTCCAATGCAAGAAAGGCTTCGACCGTACCCGGCTCAACTTCCAGATGAAACTGTAACGCCCAAATCCGCTTGCCATAATAAAAACCCTGACTTGGTGTAATCACACTATTGGCAAAAGAGCAGGTGTTTTCCGGTAACTCAAAACAGTCACCATGCCAGCTTAAAGGCTGCAAATCCTCTGGCATCCATGTCGCTTCGAGATCCGTTTTGCTCACTGGATACCAACCGATTTCCTGCTGAGTATTTGGATAGACCTTGGCTCCTAACGCGGAGGCTATTAACTGACTACCAAGGCAAATTCCGAGCAGAGTTTTATCCGCTTCAATTGCCTCTCGTATAAGTTGTTTTTCGCCAATCAGCCATGGATAGTTGGTTTCATCATAAGTGCTCATCGGACCACCCATGATTAATAACCAGTCAAATTCGGCGACTGAGGGCAGAGGATCATTCTGATCCAGCCGGTAAGTTGTCAATTGAAATGGTTTGTCCGCAAACCAATGCCGCATGGATCCAATCCACTCGCCATCAGCATGCTGAAAGATAGCGACTTTCTGCATTCGCAACTCCAAAAATTTGATGAAAATCAGCTAGCAAGAATAGCTATCTGATAAAAAAGCAAACTGCGTATCGCGGCATTACGAGCAGTGAAGAAACGATAACCAATAGCAGTATAAAAAACCAGAGACAGTTTTGATGCTTTATCTGCAAAAAGCATTGAAGGCATACTTTATTTTGTAATGGGTTAAACCTTAAACCGTTTTACGATGCTGTCTAATTCGGCGGCTAATTGCGCGAGCTCGTGGCTGGCAACTGTGATCTGTTCACTACCGTTAAGGTTCTGCAGCGACAGATCTGATACATGGGTGACATTGCGATTAATTTCCTCGCAGACAAATCCCTGTTCTTCGGCTGCACTGGCGACCTGGGTACTCATATCCGAGATATGACTCATCGAAATCACCATATTTTGGATCGATTGAGTAACGGATTGCGTGTAATGCGTCATACCCAAAGCGTTTTCTTTTTCTTGGCCCATGATGGCGGCAGCTTGTTGTGTGCGTTGCTGTAGATTGTCTACCATCACCTGAATCTGCGAGGCTGATTGTTGGGTACGTGTTGCCAGAGTTCTGACTTCATCTGCTACAACGGCAAAACCTCTTCCATGTTCTCCAGCACGAGCAGCTTCAATGGCAGCATTTAACGCCAGCAAATTGGTTTGTTCGGCAACACCGGTGATCACGGTTAATACAGAGCCAATCTCGTTACTACTTTGGGTGAGCTGCTGAATAGCTTTGACGGCATTGCCGACCCCATCGGTAAGTTTGTTAATTGAGTTCACAGTGTCTCTAATCACATTCTCACTGGAGCCTATATCAGTTTGGGCATTACGGACTTCGACATCCAGTAGTTCTGCATTGCGGGCAATTTCTTTCACCGTACTGGCCATTTCAGTCATCGCGGTGGCAATTTGTTCGGACTCAGATTGTTGATTAATCGAGTTCTGTTTGGCCTGTAGAGTCGTGGATGAGAGTTCTTCTGAAGCGGTAGCGAGCAGGGATGCATTGTTGCGTAATTGCATCACTACGTTATTGAGATTACCAGTCATTTTATTGAGCGCTTCAATAATTTGACCAGTTTCATCCTTTGCCACCACAGCGACCTCAGTCGTCAAATCGCCATCGGCAATTTGTGCCGTTGCTTTGACCAGACGTGTAATCATTTCCAGAGTTGCTTTATAAAATCCGGCAAACAGGTACAGTGCGATTGCCAAAGCGACAATAATGATAAGGCTTAGCATCATTCGTTGCTGATTGAGTTGCTCAATACGATCTTCTAATAGCTGCTCAAGAACGGGCGCTAGAATTTGGTATAGCTGTGAGTTAGCGTCAATAGCTGCAGTTCCAAGCTGGAAAACATTATCGGAATTGCTGCGGATAGTGTCACTAAACAGAATTTCTTGATTAATCGTTTCAATAAACGATTTCATGGTTGTGGCTTTATCCTGAAGCGTCTGATCCAGTTGCTGAGTAAGCGCCGGCATTTCTGCTATGGCCAATCCTAAAATTTTATCCATGGCCAGGCTTTCACTGTTGATTTGACCAATCAAAGTGCTGAGACGAACGCGTTCTTGCAGATTGATACTCCCTTTTGAGGCTAAGCCGGAAGCAAGGCCCCGAGCTTGGCCAAGATTTTCAGCGACACTGGGCAGTTTATATACCAATGCCTCAATGATAAATGTGGTGTTTAAGGCTGGATCCAGCACCAGCCCGGATTGATAGCTGATGTGTTCAATAAGGTTGTATAGCTTGGCGACTAAATCACTGTGATCGTTAAAAACCTGATCAGCAGGTGCTGAAAAAGCACGCTCTTCCAGAGCTGTCCAGTCATTTTGAATTTCGGCCCATAATGTATCGCTGTTAAATTGCTGCCCCAATTGAGAATTTATGGCTGTTATCGCCGTGATATCAGCAGCTATCTCCTCGACAAAATTTTATTTACGGCTTTCCAGGGCCAGATTTCCATTTCGATACGCATTTGTCATACCGCGATGTTGAGGCAGGTTCTGATATAAACGACTTACCGTCAGAATGTATTGCAAGCCTTGTTGTTCTTTTTTGCTCGCACTGATGCCATCCGTGAGCGTCATCATTAATAGTGTAAAACTGATAATCAATGGCACTAAAAACACCATGGCAATCAGCGCCATTTTACTTTTATAGAAAATGGCGTTCATCAAAGCAACGGAGAGTTTTAGCATCATTACATCCTGGTAAATGCTCGTCAGTGAGCTGTTTAAATTGGCAATTGAATACGCAAGTAATATGCCTGTTATTTTTGATGTACCAGACTTTGTGAATCTTAAACGCTAGTAAACATTTGTGTTTATAAGCAAAAGGGAACTGATGATAATTGTGAAGTGAAATTATGTTATTAGGATTTCGCACTCTTATGGCGCCAAGCGCCCCATTTTTACTCACTTTGCGCACAACTCTGGTGCAAACTGGTTTACAGAAGTGGATTTATAGGACTACTATCACTCCGGCAACCCAAAAGTAATAAAGAGTTATAAATAAAATTTTGTCGAGGAACGGGTTGTTAATTTAATAAAAATCAACGGAGAGAACGTATGTCAAAGTTAACTGCATTATCTATAAGTATTGCTGTATTAGGCGGCATTTGGGCGTTTCTTGCATTAGGTCCTTTAGCCGGTTTTGTTTTGGTCTGGGCTGGTTTTATTGCTTGGGCGTGTTTCTTCCCGGTATTGCGTTATTACTAGCCACGACCAATCCTCTGAGCATACCGGGCGCAGCAGGACCTGCTATTTATATTGCTGTTACGGTATTTTTCCTGGTTATTGTTGCCAGATTTGAATTGTTATCAGTCGTACCGGCCAATGTATATGGTTATGCAGCAACAGCGGCTTTTGGTTTGCAAACAGCAAATGCCGGGGGTGCTCTCACGATGAATATGACAAACCCTGTTCTCATCGTCATTCTTTCTACTATTCTGGGTGCAGTATTTGGTTTGTTATCAGCCAAGCTTGCTGCAGCAATCGAAAAGAAAGCCTAATTTAAACCGCTAAAAGCGGTTTTTTTAGGGCTCTTTCAGGGCCAGCCATAACGGGGATTTACTTCGGTTATGGCTGGCCCTGAATTTTAAACACCGGTATTAACCCAAAATATCGAATTGCATTTAGTTTCTGACATGTTTGTCACTTCCGTTTAATAAAAACAGACCTGGATGTTTTATGCGTACTGCCATTTTTTTAGTGTTGATTTTATCGACCATTGTATTAGCCACTTTTCCGGTTTTTTTCACCTGGGCCAATCGTATTGAACCCAGCTTTATGGGCTTGCCGTTTGCCTTCCTCTGGCAGATAGCCTTAGCGTTGTTAGGTGCATTATTGCTTGCCTGTTGGTATTTGGCCGAAAGTCGCAGTGGTGAACTAGATATTGAAGTAACGCCGGAGGAGTCGAAATGATTCCAGTGCTGATGCTGGCCGTGTTTCTCGGCCTGATTTTATGGATTAATCGCCGGCAGATGGGCGTGAAAACTCTCAATGATTATGCTACTGCCAGCCACAGTATTGGCGTGTTGGGGATCACCCTAGGCTTTCTGGCTACCTGGTATGTTGGGGCTGGTTACACGGTGTTTTCAGGTTTCGCCGTCAGCTTTGGCATGATCGGTATGTACGTGATTCCCTACGGCATTATCACTATGCTGGTGATGTATCTGGTCGCTGAAAAATCTTTTATCTGGGGCAAAAAATACAATATCCGTACCCAGTCTGAGTTATTAGGACTGCGCTATCGTAGCGATATGATTCGCGTATTAACCGGTTTTGCCGGTGTGGCGTTATCGGTACCATGGTTGTTGATGGAGTGGTACACCATTGGTTATGTATTTAATTATGCAACGGATGGTTTTATCAGCCCATTGTTGGGCATGATCATCGGCATATTTGTCGTGGTGTTTTATGTCGCGCTGGGTGGCATGCGATCAGTTATTACCGCCAATATTATTCAGGGTCTGTATATGTTGATTGCCGGTTCAGCCATTTTGTTGTGGGTTATTTATACCCAACTTGGTGGCATTGACGGTGCGATGCAACGCATCCTTGAACAAAGTCCCGAAGCATTAACTTTCCCTGGTCCCGGCTGGGATATGTCACCAAATTATTGGATGGCGATTGTCATTACCAGTGGTCTGGGCGGTTTTATGTGGCCGTGGGTGTATAACAAATTATTTGCTGCAGACAGTATTCGTACCATCAAACAATCGGTGTTGTTTGCACCAACGCTAGGTATTTTGTCATTCGGTTTGCTGTTTCTACTGGCTATGGCATTACATCCATTACCGTTTGCTCAACAAAATCCTCAGGAAGCCATGTTCTGGATTCACAGTCAGGCCGGTGCCTGGCCACTAGGCTTTTTTGCCGTATTGGTAATGGCGGCAAGCCTTGGTACGGTGAGCAGTATCCTTAATGCTATGTCTACCGCGATTTCAGGTGATTTGGCCCAGGTCATTAAACGCGATATCAGTGAGAAAACCGCTTTGCAAATTGCCCGTTGGTCAGTGGTATTTATGAGCATTGGAGCATTGATTGGCGCGTATATCAGAGAAGGGCAATTAGTGTTTCTGGCATTGATGACCTATCAGGGCATGATTGTTTTATCACCGGTAGTATTACTTGGCCTGTATTGGAAACGTGCCAATAAAATTGGTGCAGTAAGCGGGTTTTTGGCTGGCATGGCGGTATCGTTTGGCTTAACCATTATTGAGCCGGCATTTATTATTACCTATGGTTGGACGCCCGGTGTGTATGGCTTTTTAACCACGCTCACTATTATGTTGATTGCCGGATATTGTCGACCGGTAGAATCGCATGTAGAAAAACTTTGGCAAGATATTGCTAATGCAAAAGCGACGCGCCCTAAAAGTAGATTGAATTCCGCCAAACCGTTGTAGTTGTTATATGTTGAACAGCGAATGTTATTTAATTCGTAAAGTGGTAATGGCATTGTGCTTAGTACTGATGAGCACAATGTCTCCCAATGTCCTCAGCCATGAGTCAGCCGGTAATGTTGTGTTATTACATGGCAGTACGCATAAAACATCCAGGTCGAATTCGATGGCATCAAAGCTCAGTCAAGCGGGATATACCGTTTGTAATATTGATTATCCATCACGTCAGTATCGTGTTCAGTCTCTGGCCCATGAATTTGTGTTGCCAGAAATAAAAAAATGTTTTTTGGATCCGTTGACGTCGATCAATTTTGTCACTCATTCGTTGGGTGGCATCATTGTTAGACAAATCGCCAATGAAAATCCCTCAGTTAACATTGGCAGAGTAGTCATGCTTTCTCCACCAAATCAGGGGAGTGAAGTAGTTGACAAACTTGGTACCTGGGGGGTGTTTGAATGGATAAACGGACCTGCAGGCAAACAGCTTGGCACAGATGAGAACGCTTTACCAAAACAACTCGGACCGGCAGAGTTTCAACTGGGGATTATCACTGGCAACCGTTCAATAAATCTGATTCTCTCGACGTTAATTCCAGGCCCTGATGATGGCAAAGTTTCTATTGAAAATGCCAAGCTGGAAGGGATGCAGGATTTTCTGGTAGTCGAACAAACCCATCCCTTCATTATGAGAAATACCTTGGTGCAATCTCAAACCATCAATTTTCTGAAAAAAGGCCATTTCCAGCATTAAACGAGACATATTTGATACACGGGCAAATATCCCGCTGTTTGCAGTCAAAAAACTGTATCAGCCAAATATTGTCACTGTTAAGGTGAACCCTATGTTCTTTTGGAGTAATGCATGCAATTAATGAATCGAGTCACCAGATATTTCCTGATCCTACTATTGTCTTTCAGCGCGGCTTCCGTGACGGCAGACGATCATCCTAAACATGACTATAAAACCCTGGTGCTGGATATCCTGATCACCGGTGACAGCTCTGTAACCGGCGACAAAGCTGAGAATGATGCAAAGATTGCCAAGTTTAGTGAACATCTGCGAAGCGAATTACAAGACAAAACACGCTTTAATATCATCAATGATGCTGAATCACTGGATAAAATCAAAGCCGCTGACGACAAGCAGGATTTACATAACTGTAATGGCTGTGAAATCACTTTGGCCAAAGAGCTTGGCGCGGAGTTAGTTGTGGTGCCGAATGTGTTTCGGATGAGCCATTTGATTTCGACATTACATGTCGAATTTAAAGATGCCAATACCGGCAAACTCATCAAACGCAAAGCCTATGATTTTCGGGGAAACACCGATCAAGCCTGGGAGCGGGCCATTAAATATGCCATGCGTGATTTAAAAGATTGGGATAGAAATTAATCTCCATTTCTTGAACCACCAATAAGAAACCCCGACCTAAGTCGGGGTTTCTTTATTACTGTTAATGATGATCCCTGCCTTAACACAGGGTTAAACATCACTTAATTTTGTCAAAAGCTGCATTTTCATGACGGATGATTGAAACAATCAAGCCGACAATAATGGCCGCAGTGCCGATGGTAAACAACACCAAAGCAAATGGATTATCTGCAAAGGTAAAGTAGGCACCGACATTTTCCCAAGTTGTAATTGAACTTCCCATAGTAATGCTCCTTAGGCTTCAGAATTAGCTAATTTATTAGGCACGTCACTGGTTGTCATAGCCGTCATAGCAGGTACGCTACCTTCAGGGTATGGCTTGGCCAGAAGTTCTACTTCATCGATACCGATATCTTCACAAGCTTCAGGTACCCGTAAGCTATTGGCTTTTTTCAGTAAGAACGATAAGCCATAGCCTGGAACAAAACCCATCAGACCCATAACGACTGCACCGACAAATTGACCAACAAAGCTAATCGCAGGCATACCTTCTGCATTTGGTGTTCCACCAGCGAAAACACCGACCAGAACGACCGCAACAAAACCAGTGAAACCATGAACACTGACAGCACCTACCGCATCATCAATACCGCGTTTTTCCAAGAATTTTGCAAATTGAACAGCAACAAGACCAGTACAAACTGCAATGATGAACGCCAGCGAAGGAGAGTAAATATCCAGACCAGCTGCTACAGAGATAATACCGACCAGACCACCTGACATGGTCCAGAAAGGATCACGTGTTGCGATGTAACAACCAATGATGCCACCGGCAAAACCCATCAGCGTATTGAAAGCAAATGCTGAAAGATTAGTGGGTGTTCCATAAATGGTTGTCCAACCTGTCTCACCGCCGTTAAAAATGATGCAACCACCAAGGAAACCGAAGAAACCAAAGATAATCATCATCAAGCCAATCAAGGTCATTGGCAGGCTATGCGGTGAAATGATTTGTGGTACGCCGTCGATGAATTTGCCTTTACGAGCACCCAGATTCATTAATACACCCAAGGTAAAGAAGCCCGCGATAGCATGAACAACACCAGAGGCGCCAACATCGTGATAGCCGAATTTAGTCAATAACCAGCCATCTGGATGCCAACCCCAAGCTCCAGCCATAATCCAGACAACACCGCCCAGGAAAATAGTCAGAATCAAGAAGGCACTAACCCTTATCCTTTCAATAACCGCACCGGATAAGATCGAGCCGGTTGTGGCACCGAATAAAGCAAAAGCCGCCCAGAAAATACCGGTTCCCATGTCTTGAACATCGGGACCCATACTGGTTGACCAAGGAAGTGCAGCTGCCGCCTCAATCGGTACAAAACCGGTTGGGAAAGCGTTATAGATCCACCAGCCAAACAGATAAAATGCTGGAATAATCAGCGCGATAGCAAGAATATTCTTGATACCGGCTGCTAAAGCGTTTTTACTTCGTGAAGCACCCATCTCATATGCCAAAAAGCCTGCATGTATCATTAACATAATTGCGGTACACCACCAGTAAAACACTTCGACATTCATAGCCTGATGCATTTCGAATACAGCTTGCTGGGCATCCAATGCTGCCTGCAAGGATTCTAGTGTTGGCGAGTTTTCCATCTTACTATCCTCATTTTAGTTAAAGTCATTTCCCGTCCACCCCTTTTCGGTCAACTTTGCTGTCCAGCAAAAAGCTGGTTTGAACGGCGCTGCTATCAATGATCTTCTCAGTTGAACGATCCTTGATAGCAACACCAGAACACTGGAGTCTGCGAGCTTCACTCAGCAGATAAAAACATTTGTGTGCGGCAGCGGCGTATGACAGTCCGGCCAGTCGCACATTGGAAATACAGTTACGTTTATCGTCTGTCAGGCCACGTTTAGGTGACCAGGTTAGATATAAACCCAGGCTATCCGGTGAACTGAGACCAGGCCGTTCGCCAATCAGAATCAATACCGCCCGGGCATTTAACGCTTCTCCGATATCATCACCAATCGCTACTCGGCCTTGATTGACCAAGCTGATTGGCGCCAAGGAGAAGTCTGGAATTTCTTTGAGCAGTAATGGCAATAAACTGGAAATAAACTTCACAGCATTTTGATGAATGGCAGTGGCAGATAATCCATCGACAATCACCAGTGCCAAGTCATAAGGTGTCTTGGTGTAATGCGGTTTCAAACTAGCAAAACCAGCTTCATCTAACTGACGGCCATAATCCGGACGTTGCAGATAGGTCACGCGATCGATGGCCCGGCTGTTTAATACCAATGGTGGTTGTGAATTGATTTGTGGAAACTCTTGCTGCAGCAGGATCAGCTGTTGTTTTAAGCTTTCGATATCCAGTTCGGTATGAACTGCATCACGGGCTTGTGCGTGAGCTAATTGAAATTCGAGTGTTTCGCGAGTTGGTGTGCTGACACCAGCACGGCCAATACCAATTCGAGCAGCAGTAAATTGTCTGAGTTGACGCCATGGGTTATGGATCACCATGCTGTCATCCGCTGGGTTGTCATCAACTATCAACATTTCTGCATCTTCAACCATGGTAATGCTTCACGGCAGAGCTGCTGAGGGTGCCAGCAAAGGCGGGCGGTAAATGATTGGTTAATTGAGCCAAGCCCGCATTGCTCATGATCTGCATCTTTTCCAGCCAAGCTTCAAATTCCGGTGCTGCGCCTAAACCTAATACCCTGCGGGCATACAAAGCATCGTGAAATGAAGTGGTCTGATAATTAAGCATGATGTCGTCAGACCCGGGGATACCCATCACAAACGAACATCCGGCAGTGCCAAGTAAGGTCAGTAGATTATCCATATCATTCTGATCGGCTTCGGCATGATTGGTGTAGCAAACATCGCAACCCATTGGCAGGCCCAATAACTTGCCACAGAAGTGATCTTCCAGACCGGCACGAATGATTTCTTTGCCATCAAACAGATATTCGGGACCGATAAATCCCACTACGGTATTGACCAGTAATGGGGAAAATTTTCGAGCTACGGCATAAGCCCGCGCTTCGCAGGTCTGTTGATCCAAACCATGATGGGCATTGGCTGACAGAGAGCTGCCTTGTCCGGTTTCGAAATACATGACGTTCTGTCCCACCGTGCCACGGTTTAGTGACAAAGCAGCTTGTTGGGCTTCAGCCAATATCGCCAAATTAAATCCGAAGCTACTGTTGGTTTTTTCGGTGCCGCCGATGGATTGAAATACCAGATCTACCGGAGCGCCATTTTCTATGCATTCCAATGTATTAGTGACATGGGTCAAAACACAGGATTGGGTAGGAATTTCATATAAGGAAATCACTTCATCCATTAGATTCATCAACCGTGTGGCCTGAGCGACATTGTCAGTGGCCGGATTGATACCGATAACCGCATCACCAGAACCGTACAACAGACCATCCAGCATGCTCGCTGCAATGCCATTGACGTCATCGGTTGGATGGTTGGGTTGCAAGCGGGTAGACAGGCGTTTAGGTAAACCAATAGTGTTGCGAAACGAGGTGACTACCCGACATTTCTGCGCAACCAGAATCAAATCCTGATTACGCATGATTTTGCTAACTGCAGCGGCCATTTCTGGGGTAATGCCAGCACTGACTTGTTTCAGGACTTCAGTACTTACGGTATCAGTCAGCAACCAATTTCGAAAGTCACCTACTGTTAAATGCGAAATAATCGAGAACGCTTCGGCATCATGATCGTCGATAATCAAACGAGTTATTTCATCATCTTCGTATGGCACCAGCGTGTCGTTAAGAAATGTTTTTAATGGGACTTCAGCTAATAACAATTGAGCGACAGCACGCTGTTCTGCTGATTCAGCAATAACGCCAGCCAAACGGTCTCCCGAACGGGCAGGGGTTGCCTTTGCCATCAATTCTGCTAAATCTGCAAATTGATAGGTTTTGCTGCCCAACTGATAACGATAGCTTTGACCCATAAATTGCTTTAAATCCAATTAGATGGAATAAATATTGCACCTGAATAAACAAAGTTTACTAACTATGAATGCGATATCTATACCCAGCCAATATCGAAAATCGGCAAAAAAATATTGGGTTTATATTCAGTTACTTACTTAGGCTGTATTGGCATTATTACTAAAACAGGTAAAGCAAATGACAGACGAATTGGAAAAATTTGCACCTAAACAAGGCGAAGCTGTATCTAAATGGTGCGTTATGGAAGCCAACGATGCAGATGAGCAAGCCCATAATCTGAAAGACTGGCAGCAGCAGTATGATCAGATAAGTAATGGTCGCTTTTACGGCAAGATTGAAGAGGTGATGTTTGACTCAATCCATGCATTTCGGGAGCACACCAGCCAAACGGTAAGACAACAATGTAACGTCTGGCCAAACGCTATCTGGCTGGGGTTTTCCGCCGACGATAAATCATGTCGTATCAATGGTCATCACGTGAGCAGCGATCACTTGATGATTCGTCCGGGAAGCACACAATTTGAATTGGTTACGCCGGAGCAATTCAATATCTTTGGCATCGTGATCAATCAGGACACTCTAAAAGAAGTTGCACGTCTGCATGGAATAGAACTGGATATCAGCCTGTTTCATTCGCCGTTACGGGTATGGCATTCCGAGAAACTGAAGTCACTGCGCTATCTATTAAATGATGTATTGAAACCACAACCGGACAATCTGATAAGGCATCATCAGGAAGATATCTTAATGATGGCGGTGTTAGAGATACTGCAACAGAATGATCAAGAAATTCATGAAAAACCAAGCTTTGTAAAACGCCGTGCGGTGGTACAAAAGGTCACGGCTTATCTTGATGCCCATCCAGATAAGCCTGTCACCATTACCGATATGTGCGCATTGGCCTATGTGAGTCGACGTACTTTGCAATACTGTTTTGAAGATGTGTTGGGTATAAGCCCACTCAGGTACTTGCGTATATCCAGGCTTAACGCAGTCCGAAGAGCTTTGACAACGGGTTTAAAGGAGGATGAAACCATTTCGATGCTGGCTCAGCAGTGGGGATTTTTTCATGCAGGCCAGTTTACCCATGACTATACCTACCTGTTTGGTGAGAACCCGTCAGTGACCGCATTACGTCATCAGCAGCATTCACCACATAAAGCTGTGAGTCACAGCGTTAGACAATAATGAGCTTGGCGTAGCTATTACTATCAATATCAACGGCTTCTACTGTAATGGTTATTTTCGTTAAGCCGAGATTTTCCAACGACTGCAAAATCATGGCCGTTAACTGTTGTTTCTGTTGAGTGGTACGACCGCTATGCAGACGAACCGTCACATGGATAAACTCCTTTGAGTCGTCAGCCAATTGATAATGCTCATAAGCCATTGCACGTGTTTTGATATGTGATGCATCAAATAATGCTGTTTCAAGCACCGCTTGATGTACCGCCTCAACTAACCGCGATGGTGATAGTTCAACTGTTTTGGAATATTCAATAATGCAATGTGGCACAGCATTTCCTTATGAAGATGAACGTTAGCTAAGCAACAGATAAACACAAATAAGCAACGCTGCACCTGACAGACCCAGGGAAAGAAATAACAGATTGCGATAGGTTGTAACCTGTTTTTTAGCTTCTTCGGCTGCAGTTTCAAAGCCGGTTATGGCCTGCTGCATATTCTCGGCCAGCACATGAATCGATTTAGCATTCTGCGTCGCAGCTTTCTGTAGTTCTTCGATTTGTTTGACCAAAACCGGATCGGCTTTAACGGCTTCAGGCTTGGCAGTAAATGCTGGAATGGCATAGGCAGCAACTTGTGCTACATAAGGGGCAACAGCCTTAATAATCGGTAGAAATTGAATGGCCATAAATAAACTCGTGTTGGATGATTTTAGTTATAAGCGTAGAGAAAAATTAAAGATATGGTTATAACTGACGTATTTATAAATAAGTTTGTTTCAGGAAACTTTAGCATGAGTAATCTGATTTCTGTTGATATGCGTTCTTTCACTGCATCAAGTGCTTCCACTGGTGCCAGCAAAAGCAGCGGACAGTCGTTAGATGCCAGAATTGCTGCTCTAAAACAAAAACTGGTAGATTTGTTTGACGATCTGAAACGGACTGCTCAGGAGGCAACACCCGAATCAGCTGAAAAAGCCAAATTGATTCAAGTGCAAATCCAGCTGACCCAAGCTCAAATCATGCAGCTTGAAGCGTTGAAACAACAAAAAATACAAGATGAACAGCGAGGTGAGCAACAGGCTGATTCAGCCAATAAACAAGCCGCTGTTCAAACAGAACCGACCATTGGTCAAAATATAAACTCTTTTATCTAAACATAATTCTTTAATAAGCCATCATTGAATTACGCCTAATTGACCTCATTTGTTAAGCTATCCGACATATCACTATCTGCAAACCGAAATCCCTGATAAAAACGGCGATATCAATCAAAATACTTTGCGATATAGTCGCAACGCCGTTGTCTATTAGCTTCCGGTAGCCATCATTAATAACTGGCATTGCCCACTAGATTTTAATCCATCGATCTCATACAAGGAGACAGCGTGAATAAGGCACTCATTTCGGTTCTTGGCACTGACCAGCCCGGCATTATGGCTGCGGTTGCCACAGTCATTACCGAACACGGCGGTAACATTGAAAACCTCAGTCAAACTTTGCTGCAATCAGTATTCGGTGCTTTATTGATGGTGTCGATGCCCGAAGATTCACAATGCGAAGAACTTCATCAGGCGCTTCAACAAGTCGGTCAGAAAATGCGACTGTCGATTCATGTCGATCCGTGGGATGAGCAATTAACCCCTTGGCAGGAAAATACACCTGAAGTTCAGCCATATATCCTGACCGTAATCGGCCCGGATCGGCGTGGTCTGGTGGCCGAAGTATCAACCCAGCTAGCCCGTCATGGCGTGAATATCACCAATATTCAGGCGATTTTCAAAGGCGGTAAAAATCCGATGGATAATCTGATGGTGTTTGAAGTCGATGTGCCACGTTCAACTGTCATGCAGGATTTACGTGATGCCCTTCATGAAGTCGGCCAAAGATTGGATATTGAAATCGATACACAACATCGCAAGATCTTCGAATCCGTGAGCAACATCAGCAATTAAGGAACCCTCATGCTCAACGAAAAAGACATTATTTCAACCCTGATGATGGTGCGGGAGCAAAACCTGGATCTTCGTACCGTCACTGTTGGTATCAATCTGACTGACTGTGTCAGCCATGACCTGGAAACCTTCAAACGTAAAATTTACGACAAAATCACCCGATATGCCGGGCAATTAGTAGCTTCCTGTAATCGAATCGAAAGACGTTACGGTATTGAAGTTGCTAATAAACGCATTTCAATTAGCCCAATCGGGGTGGTCGGTGCTCCTTTCAGTTCCGAGCAGTTAGTCGAGGTCGCCGTTACGCTTGATAAGGCGGCACATGAACTGGGTGTCGATTTTATCGGCGGTTTCACGGCACTGGTAGAGAAGGGCATGAGTAAAGGCGATCAGGCTTTGATTGAAGCCATTCCTCAGGCTTTAACCGAAACGCAACGCATCTGCTCATCGGTAAATGTTGCCAGCACCCGTGCCGGT
>JAMDEF010000091.1 GCA_023488305.1 Gammaproteobacteria bacterium
GTTAATGCCTTAAGAGATGATGAGCGAGGCATTATTGCTAATCCAAATTGTTCAACTATTCAAATGTTGGTGGCGTTAAAACCGATTTACGATGCGGTTGGCATCAAACGTATCAATGTCTGCACTTACCAAGCCGTATCGGGCAGTGGTAAACCTGCTATGGATGAACTGGCCAAGCAAACTGCTGCTCTTTTAAACGGTCGTCCGGCGGAACCTGAAGTTTATCCTAAGCAAATCGCTTTTAATGTGATTCCGCAAATTGATGTTTTCATGGAAAATGGCTACACCAAAGAAGAAATGAAAATGGTGTGGGAAACCAAGAAAATCATGGGTGATAATGATATTCAGGTGAATCCGACTGCAGTCCGGGTGCCGGTGTTTTTTGGCCATTCAGAAGCGATTCATATTGAAACTCGTGACAAAATCACTGCTGCTAAAGCCAAAGATTTACTCTCAGCATGTGACGGTATTGTGGTCATTGATGAACATAAAGATGGCGGATATCCAACCGCTGTCACAGATGCATCAGGTCAGGATCCGGTATATGTAGGACGGATTCGTGAAGATATTTCGCATCCTAACGGCTTGAATTTGTGGGTAGTCGCAGACAATGTGCGTAAAGGCGCGGCACTTAACAGTGTGCAAATTGCCGAGCTTCTGGTAGATCAATACCTCTAGGCATAGCTGAGAATGTCAAGGAAGGGGAGTTAAATGAAACAGAAAACGTTGACCAGTTTGTCGGTAGCCACGGCACTTGGTTTATTAACTCCTCTTCCAAGTTATGCATTTGGACTTGGCCAGATAACACTGCACTCAGCTCTGAATGAACCTTTCAGGGCTGAAATTTCTGTTAATGCCTTAAGAGATGATGAGCGAGGCAATCTTGAAGTCAGATTGGCTTCGACTCAGGATTTCGAACGAGCAGGGCTGGATCGTAACTTCTTACTTACTCAACTTAAATTTGAGGTGGTTGAAGAGGCAAATTCAACCCGCATAATGGTTACATCGGATGTACCAATTAAAGAACCTTTTCTGGGGTTTTTATTGGCAGCAACTACCGGCCAAGGAAAATTACTGCGCGAATATACCGTTCTCTTAGATCCTCCTAAAGAGCTATATCGTGATCGAGTAACCAGCACTACTCCCCGTTCGACAGCAACTTCGCAAACACAAACCCCTACAAGTAGTCCATCATCGCAAGCTACAACAGGGTCACCAAGTCGAGATGTCTCTTCTGAGTATAAAGTTCAGTCACGCGAAACCTTATGGAGTATCGCTGAAAGAACCCGACCATCTGCAAATATAACAATGCAGCAGATGATGATCGCATTGCTTAATGCCAATCCAGCGGCATTCCAGCAGAATAATGTTAATAGTCTATACGCTGGCAGCACGTTAAGAATTCCTTCTACAGATGAAATCACTCGACTATCGGCCAATGCGGCAAAATCGGCGGTGGATCAACAAAACGCAGCTTGGCGTAATCGGAACCGTTCACAACAGGCTGCATCACCTGCAGCAGTGACAGCGGCCCCTTCGCCAGCGGAAAATAACGCAGTCTCCGCAGAAACAAACGCTGAAGTAGCGGAACCAGAAACTACTGATGCCGAGGCACCCACAACGACAGATGAACAGGCATTGGCTGATGAAACTGCACGTTTGAAATTAATTGCGGCAACTGAAGATAATTTACTGGATGCTGATCCTGAGATTAACGGTGATCCTGATTTACAACGGATCAGTGAGCAATTAACCCTCGCTCAGGAAACCATGGAAGCGCAATCTCAGGAGAATATCGATTTTAAAAATCGTATGGATGCACTGGAACGTCAACTCGACACTATGCGCCGACTGATTTCGCTTAAAGATGCGGATTTGGCCAGATTACAAAATCTGCTTGAACAAGATGACTCTCAAATGGATCTTGCAGCATTGGTCAGTGAGGCCAATGCCATTATTGATAGCGGTTCAACGAAAACTGATGCAGATGAGTGGGAACCAGTACCACTTGATGAGCTGGATCTTCCAGCCTCGAACGAAGAAACCAGTGAAATAATGGCTGCCAATGAAACAGTATCACCTGATACGGAACCATCTTTGGATGCCAATGATTCGGAGCAAAATGATCCTACAGCAAATGTTGAAGCAGATGATGCAGCAGCATTAGATTCCGCGTCGTCAGATGTAGATGAGGCAATTGATGAAACAGCACAAATGCTTGATTTGGATCAGCAGCAAATGGACTCATTATTTCATCGTGTTCAAGCATTTGTTATGGCACATAAGGTGGAGTCACTACTGGCAATTTTGCTATTACTACTCCTGGTCTGGATGGTCATTCGTCGTAGTCAACGTGAAGTTAACTGGGATGATGCGGTCCGCAAAATAAATAAGACAAAACCTGCTAAGCAAACGCCGGAAATGGGTAGTGTGGCTACTGTTACTCCAGCTGTTACGGAATCTGCAACTGCTGTTGAAAGTAAAACTAAATCTGTTGATGAGTTGGTCGAACAGGCTGATATGTTTGTGGGTTATGCCGATTATGTACAGGCAGGAAGTGCACTTCAGCAAGCCCATCAACAAGCGCCTGAAGATAAGGACATTGCTGCAAAATTGATGTTTGTCTATTACAAACAACAAAAATCTGCTGATTTCATTGCATTACTGAACACTTCAGGAATCAATGAAAGTGATCCGCAATGGCCTGAAATCAGAGTTTGGGGCCATCAGTTACTACCACATAATCCTTTGTTTGCTGAGACGACCGAAGAAGAAACGGTTGATGATTTTGCTGAGCAAGATGACACCGAGATCAGTATTGATGAAGATTTTGCTGCAGAAGAAGTCATTGAAACTTCTGAGCCAGAGGAATCTGATCACATTGAATTTAATCTAGATGATTACCAAATTGATTCAACAAAATCGACACCGGCAGAAGATGTCTATGAGCGAGATGAAGATGATTTGTTGCCGTTTGATACCAGTTATTCGCCGGTAGAAAAAACAACAGATATTGAAACGGAAGAGGCAGAAAACGAGGCCTTAATTGAAGATGACGGACTGAGAATCGATTTAACTCAGGATAATGTGCTGCAACCTGATTCATCCGCACCGGAAATTCTGGATTTAACTATTGATGAGTTAGACGACGAAGCAGACCTGATTGCACCAGAAGAGCCTGAACAAAGCCTATCGCTTGAAGATCTTGATTCGGATGAATTGGAGCTATCGGCTTTTGAAGCTGAAACCCAAGCCCCAACAGATTCTGATGACGTTATTGAGGATTACCTAAATCTGGATAGCGGTATTGATGATGAAGAGCTGGATTTTGATCTCAGTGACTTCGATTCTATTGATGAAGCTGAAACGAAACTTGAGCTGGCCGCAGCATATTCCGATATGGGCGATCCTGAAGGTGCCAGAGGTATTCTAGAAGAAGTACTTGAACAGGGTACTGACGAACAGAAAAAACGAGCACAAGAATTGCTCGATTCTTTGTCATAACGAGTTTTTTGTGAGGTTAGCACTCGGTGTCGAATATGACGGCAGTCGGTTTCATGGTTGGCAATTTCAACCGGCACAACGAACTGTCCAAGGTGAATTACAAAAAGCCGTATCGCTGATCGCCAATGCACAGATTGAAGTATTTGCCGCAGGACGCACTGATACTGGGGTGCATGCATTAAATCAAGTGGTGCATTTTGATACTACGGCAGTTCGAGAAGAACGGAACTGGCTATTAGGTCTAAATTCAAATCTACCGCATGATGTCAGTGTTAAATGGGTAAAACCGGTCTCTGAAGATTTCAATGCCCGATTCAGTGCAATCAAGCGCCGTTATCGTTACTTGATCCTTAATCGCGCTAGTCGTTCCAGTGTGCATCATCAACGTATGTGGTGGGTGTATAAGTCGCTTGATGAACACAAAATGCAATTGGCTGCCAATTTGTTACTTGGCCAACATGATTTTTCAGCCTTCAGAGCGCAGGAATGTCAGGCGAAAAGTCCAATAAAAACCTTGGATAAATTGATTGTCACTCGTCGTGATGATTGTATCGCTGTGGATGTTGAAGCCAAATCATTTTTACATCATATGGTGCGAAATTTACTTGGGGTTTTAGTGCCGGTGGGGGAAGGCAAAAAACCAGTTGAATGGGCCAGCCAGGTATTACAAAGCCAAGATCGTAATATGG
>JAMDEF010000054.1:0-14392 GCA_023488305.1 Gammaproteobacteria bacterium
CGCCTCACCAACCTGAATCGCGTTGATGAGGCGATAAACAGCTATAAAAAAGTTTTGCGATTAAAACCTGATCTGACCGATGCGTTATACAACCTGGGCTATGCTTTGCAATCGCAGAACCGCTTTGAAGAAGCTGGTGAATATTATCAAAAAGCGATAGCACAACAGCCGAACTTTCTGGAAGCCATTGCCAATTTAGGCGTGTGTTTACAAGAACAGGGCAGGTTGGATGAGGCGGTTGCGGTATATCAACGTGCATTAACTATTTCGCAAGATGCCAAACTGTATTTTAATTTGGGAACCGCACTGAAAAATCAGGGGAAACTGGCAGATGCCATTGCTACTTATAACCAGGCGCTTGAACTGAAACCCGATTATGCGGAAGTGCATAGCAATATTGGTGAAGTACTGCGGGATCAAGGGCGTTATGACGAATCGGTTGCCGCTTATAAGCGGGCGCTTGAGTTAGATCCATCATTACCGTTAGCTAATTACAGCCTGGCAGTTTATCTCTACGACAGCGGTGATTTACCGGAGGCGCTCAGTTATTTCCAACGATCCCAATATGCTGACTGGCAGGAACGTTCTTTATATTGTTTGTATAAAACTGAACAGTTCGAGGAATTCAAACAAGGCTTGGATCAACTAAAAAAAGCCCGTCACAGTTCTCCATTTTTAGCGACATTGGCAGGCCATTACGCTGAAAATTTCGGCACGGTGAATGACTACAATTTCTGTAAAAATCCGCTGGATCTGGTTTGTCATGTACAGGTTCCAGAATTAAAAGGCGATAGCGATTTATTAAAACAACTGCTGGCGGATATAGAGCAGGCCGATATCGAAGAGAAAAGTCAGGGGCGTTTACATAACGGTGTGCAATCGGCCGGCAATCTGTTTAAACGTTCTGAAGCCAGTTTTCAGCAAATTGCAAAACTAGTTGCACGAGCCATTGATGAATATCGTGAAAACCTCAAAGGTGAAACTGGTATTTTTGCCAAAGGTTTTCCCAAACAGACGGTGTTTGCCAGCTCCTGGTACGTCAAAATGAAAACTGGTGGTCATTTAACCTCGCATATACATGAAGAGGGCTGGGTAAGTGGTGCGTTGTATCTGGCCCTGCCCAAGCAGAAAACGCATCCTGATGAAGGCAGCATCGAGCTGAGCACACACGGCGACGATTATCCGAAACAACACGACAATTTCCCCAGCAAAACCGTTGCACCGGAAGTTGGGGATATTGTCATGTTTCCATCATCGGTGTTTCATCGCACCATTCCATTTAATTCGAACGAAGAACGCATCTGCATTGCCTTTGATTTGAAGCCTGCTTGAGTCATATCAACGGGTGCTTACCTGAAACACGCCTACCAACTGTGAAAGCGTTTGAGCGGTATTCCGAACCATTGTTGAACGATCCTGCAGGGCACTGACAGCTGATTTTAATTGCTCAGCTGAAACACCAACCTGTCTGGCCGTGTCACCGTGAATATGACTGTTATTTGCCAATTGTTTGATGGTTGAAAACATCTGCTCGACCAGAATATGCAGGTCGCCATTGTCATTGGAGGCCTGTTCTGTAAGTTTCAGGCTGCGATCAACATTTTCGACACCTGCTTCCATCAAGCGCATTGCTTCTTGTGTTTCTTGTTGCATACCTTCAATCATGCGCTGAATTTCATCGGCTGAATTGGCTGTACGGGATGCCAGATTTCGAACTTCGTCAGCGACTACTGAAAAACCACGCCCATGTTCACCGGCACGGGCCGCCTCAATAGCCGCATTTAATGCCAGCATATTGGTTTGATTGGTAATTTCGGTAATAACATTGATGATCTTACCGATTTCGCTGGTGCGATTATTCAAAGATTTAACAGAGTTAGCCGTGTTTTCAACGACATTACGAATCTCTTGTGTGCCTTGGCGGGCGCTTTCAAATTGAATGCGGGCTTCATCAACAACCCTATCCATTTCTAATTTCATCGTTTCAGCTGTTTGATTGGCTTGACCGATATCGTCAATTTGTTCTTTAAGAAGATCCAGCATTCTGGTTATAGCATCAGTCACTTCAGATGACACCTGAAATGCTTCCCGGTTGGTATGCAGCATAGATTTATTGGTTTGATGCACATCCTGGCTGGAATGAATAACTTGGCCGACAATACCATCCAGATTATCAATAAAACTGTTAATCCAGCGACCCATATCGCCTGTTTCATCGGCGACCATTTTTTCTGTGTTTAGCCGCTGGCGTAGGTTGCCTTCACCTTCAGCAATCTCCTGGATAACTCGAGTCATCTCATTCATACGATCAGCAAGTTTTTTTGTGCTGAAACGCCGAATCATTAACGCAATAAGTATCATCATGCTGAAGGAGATAGCATCAATGGCGGGGAGTGGTAATGCTGTGAAGTAATGCAAAGCACTGTTTACTGCCACCAGGGCGGACATGCCTAAAAAAATGCTCTTCATTAAACTGATATTGACCGAGCGACGGCGGTAGACTTCCTCCAGATCGCCTTCACACATCATGCCCCACCGATCTGGTGAGCCTTTTAGTTGAAAAGTCACGCCCTTACCAATCACCGGAATATGCCGGTAATCCGAATAACCCGGGTAGGTCACAAACAGGTTTTCACCATTGCGAATGGTTTCGCGTACCCCCGGATGTAATTGTCCGGTAGCTGGGTCTATAAAACGAATTTCAAATTCGGTATGCCGATTTACTTTAACCACACCCCACTGGGTATGAATGCCGGATTTAAGGTTCTCGCCATGAGAAAACGTATTATCTTCAAACCGTGAGCGGGATAAGGCGACGCCTTGTTGAATCAGCGGATCAAACTGCGAATCGACCATGAAAATATAATTATCACCGGACTCGGGATAGACATGACCCGCTTCACGTTGAATCAGATCGCCCAAAACATCATTTGGTACACGACCACATAACGCGCCGATAACGTTATTGTCGGCATTAATTAAAGGCTGATAAAACATTAACGTGACTTCATCATGAAACTTGGAACTTGAAGGGCCAATTTTCAGCGTTAATGGATCACGATAAGGACCATGTAAAAACGCTTGTTTTAAACCTTGCTCGACAGCATTGGCATTTAAATCATATTTATCAATATGTGCTGAATAGGTGGATTGAATCACTCGCCCACTGAGATCAATGATGAACAGTTCAGAAAAATCTTTAGCAGATTCCAGTCGTTGTGTAAGCAGATTGACGTCAATACTGGTAAGCGGTTGCTTTAGGTGTTCAGCTAACAGATTGAGCTGATTCCATTGTGCATTAACCCATTGTTGTAACAATTTGACGCGAGTTGCCGCAATTCCTTCAAATGTGTGCTCAACCGCTGGATAAGTATCACGGTTTAGATAGCAGCTCCATGCCATGGCAAGTTTTCCCGTTGAACCCATCCAGGGTAACCAACGGCGTTCGGTATTACTCAAGTTCATGGAAAGGCTTTTTAAAGACATTGTGATGGGCACCTGTAGTGATGAAATACGCCAAAGGGAGTAGGCAATATCTACACCAAAATAGGTATGCATTAAAAAACAGAAACTTAGTAATTTGGATAAAAAAATACCGCACCTTAAGAGTGCGGTATATGTTTGTGCGAACCGTTATAGTGCACGTTAATAAGGTATTGTAAATACTTGTTTTATTTGAAGTTTATATGTGGTAATTGATACTGAATTACAAGCTTTTAATAGCTGCTAAAACTTCATCAATATGTTGTTTTACTTTGACATTGCGCCATTCATTAATCAGTTTGCCTTCGGTATCAATTAAAAATGTGCTGCGTACGATGCCCATATATTCCCGACCATAATTTTTCTTCATTTGCATCACACCAAATAAGTTGCAAACGGTCTCATCGGGATCAGAAAGCAAATCAAATGGAAATTGCTGTTTTTCCTTGAAGTTTTCATGGGCACGCAGGCTGTCTTTTGAAATGCCAAAAATGACCGTGTTGTGTTGATTAAATGTTTCAATATGATCGCGAAAATTCTGGCCTTCCAAAGTACAACCAGGGGTATTATCTTTCGGGTAAAAATAGATAAGCACGTTTTTACCACGTAGCTCGGATAGTTTGATGGTTTTGTCGCCAGTGGCGGGCAATTTAAAATCAGGTACGGTTTGTTGTAACTCAACTGTGCTCATTAAACGTTCTCCATTAGTGATTGTTATGTTGCCAGTACCTTACCCAAGGTAGTCCGGTCTTGTCATCTACTGGCTGGCAAAGTACCATGCCAGTTTATTTTCGCGGAGTCTGATGAATATGTTCAGCGGCAGTATGGTAGCTCTGGTAACACCCATGCGGGCGGATGGCTCGTTAGACGGTGAAAGCCTGCGCAAGCTCGTTGATTTTCATATTCAGAATGGTACTAGTGCCATTGTCGCTGTGGGTACCACTGGCGAATCCGCTACCTTGAGTATTGATGAGCACACTGATGTAATTCGTCAGGTAGTGGAACAAGCTGCTGGTCGCATTCCAGTCATAGCTGGTACCGGTGCAAACTCCACCGAAGAAGCGATTGAACTATCGCTTTATGCCAAACAATTAGGCGTTGATGCCGTTCTGCTGGTGACTCCTTATTACAACAGACCGACTCAAGAAGGTCTGTATCTGCATTTCAAAGCCATCGCCGAAGCTGTGGATATTCCGCAAATCCTGTATAACGTACCCAGCCGCACGGCTTGTGACTTATTACCTGAAACCGTCGCTCGACTGGCTAAAATCGGCAATATTGTCGGTATTAAAGAAGCCACAGGTGATGTGAGAAGAGTAAAGTTAATTCAAGATCTGTGCGACGATAATTTTGAACTTTATACTGGCGAAGATGCCAATACCGTTGATTTTATTTTGGCGGGGGGGAGAGGTGTTATATCGGTAACAGCTAATGTGGCACCTGCATTAATGAGTCAAATGTGTGAGTCCGCGTTAAATGGCGATGCCGATACTGCTCGTGAAATCAACGATAAATTATCTTTGTTACATCAGCGGTTATTTTCTGAATCCAACCCGATTCCCGTTAAATGGGCACTCCATGAAATGGGCTTGATACCGGGTGGGATACGTTTACCAATGACAGTTTTGTCAGAACAATTTCATCAACCGGTTCGTGAGGCGCTGGTCACCGCCGGTGTTTTGAATCCATAAGTGAGTGAATGTAATTAAATGAACACTAATCGTTTTAAGTTGAAAGCCTGTGGTGTACTGGTAGCAGTCAGCGTTACGGGTTGTGGACTGTTGCCCTCACTGGATGAGGTTGCTCCAGATAATACTCAGAAATATCGTAAGGCAGAGACTATGCCTCCACTGGATATACCACCTGATTTGAGTACTTCACGCATAAACGACCAAATTGTTGGTAATGTTCAAAGCACTGCAACCTATTCCGAATATGAAGAAGCCGGAACCAATCCTTTAGCTGCTCGCTATAACGTAACCCCAGAATCTAAACCAGCTTTATCCGGAGAAGGCGTAAACCGTCACTTAGTAGTACCGGGTGACCGTGATGAAACCTGGCGGCGTATTGAAGCGTTCTGGGCAGATATCAACATGGATATTCACCGTAAAGATCAGCGTATTGGTTTAATGGATACCCGACCTGATGTTGATGGTTATGCTTATCGTGTTCGTATGGAACGTGGTGATGTAAATCGTTCTGCCCGTGTATTTATCACCGGCATTGATGAAACCAACCGTAGCAACCAAAAGGACGAAGCCATGCTGCGTCAGTTGGCAGAATACCTTGGCGGTTTATATCAACAAGATAAAGCGCGTGCAGCTGCAACCATGCCAACCTCAGCCGCTCAACAAACAGATGCTCGTGTAATTCTGATTGATGAAGCAGAAGGCCAGCAAGCTCTGGTTGTTGAACAAGAATTTACTACTGTGTGGGATCGCGTCGGCCGGGTATTAGATAGCCGTGGCTTTGCCGTTGAAGACCGTGATCGCTCACGTGGGACCTACTATGTGCGTTATCTGGATCCGTTTAACGAAGCTCAAAGAGAAGAGCGCGGTTTCTTTGGACGGATGGCATTCTGGAAGAGCGATGATGAAGTGGCGCCTGAAGAGTATTACTACATTAAGCTGGTTTCAGATGCATCGAATACACGTATTACCGTATTAGACTCTGAACAGGTTCGTACCGGTTCAGATACTGCCAAACGTTTACTTGGCTTGATTCAGGAACAATTGACTCAATAATGCGCTTTGCATCACTTGGCAGCGGTAGCCGGGGCAATGCAACACTGATTTCGCAGGGAAAAACCACAATCCTCGTGGATTGTGGTTTTTCTGCTCGTGAAACTGAAAAACGTTTGCGACGTTTCGGTCTGACCAGTTCAGATCTATCTGCCATCCTGGTGACTCATGAACATGCCGATCATATCGGTGGGGTTCGAGTGCTTTCACAGAAATTCAATATTCCGGTCTATGCCACTCCTGGCACAGCAGCCTGTTTGCCTGTTGATGTCATGCCCCATATCCATGAATTCAGTTGTCATGAAACCTTTGTGGTTAACGACATTGAAGTCTCACCGTTTCCGGTACCGCACGATGCGCGGGAGCCCAGCCAGTTTGTGTTTCATAACGGTGATTTTCGTTTAGGCATACTCACTGATGTCGGCTTTATTACGCCATTGATTGAATCCGCTTTAACGCTCTGCGATGGACTGATGCTGGAAGCGAATCATGATATGGCGATGCTCGATCAGGGCGAATATCCCGAATATTTGAAACAGCGGGTTGGTGGTCGTTTCGGTCATTTAAATAACGTGCAATCTGCCGAATTACTTGCGAAAATTGACACCTCGCGATTGCAGCACATTGTTGCCATGCATATCAGCGAAAAGAATAACTCCCCGGCATTAGTGAAGCCTTTGTTTGCTGACGCCCTGAATTGCACACCAGAATGGATTGGTATTGCTGAACAAGATGCCGGATTTGACTGGCGTGAACTTAAAAAAGCCTAAGAGAAAACACCATGCAAAAATTACAGCAACTTTATGCCGGTAAAGCCAAAAGCGTCTTTGCAACTGACGATCAGGATTATGTTGTGCTCAGTTTTCGTGATGACACATCAGCATTTGATGGTGAGCGCATCGAACAGTTGAGCCGTAAGGGTGAGGTTAACAATAAGTTCAATGCCTTTATCATGGAGCAGCTTGGCAAGGCAGGCATTCCAACGCATTTTGAAAAACTACTCAACGCCAATGAAGCGTTAGTCAAAAACATGAAAATGATCCCGGTTGAGTGTGTGGTGCGTAATGTCGCTTCCGGCAGTCTGGTGCGTCGCTTAGGTGTAGAAGATGGTATGGAACTTAACCCCCCAGTATTCGAGTTTTTCCTGAAGAATGATGCGCTGCATGATCCGATGGTCAATGAATTCCATATCGCCACTTTTGGCTGGGCCACTGATGAACAGGTGCAACGCATGAAAGCGCTGACTTTTGAAGTCAATCAGGTACTGAAAAAACTTTTTGCTGATGCTGGAATGATTCTGGTGGATTACAAACTGGAATTTGGTGTGTTTAAAGGTGAAATTTATCTCGGTGATGAATTCAGCCCGGACGGTTGCCGTCTATGGGATGCTGAAACCCGCAAAAAACTTGATAAAGATCGCTTCCGCCAGGGGTTGGGCGGCGTAATCGAAGCCTATGAAGAAGTCGCCCAGCGGATTGGTGTGCCCTTATAAATTTTAATATTAACCACAGAGACAGAGAGCACAGAGGTTTAAAAGAATAATATCCGCAGATTATGCAGATTTTTAGAGAAACAATTTTAAGCTAAGGCTTTTTAACAAAATACCAAGTTCGGTGAATCAAAAAACGGATTGAATAGCTATTTTCCGTAGGTTGGCGCTGAGCCTGCGAAGCCCAACAAAATTTATGTCGGGTTACCCGATGATGACCCAATCAAATTATTAATCTCTCTGTTTCTGTGGTTAATTTTTGGATCTGCGTAGTCTGCGGATAAATTCAACGAACATGAATTAGTCGTCGTTAATATTAACTCCTCCTTGCTACTGCATCAGCCAGTCGACATAATCCCGGTCAGTTAATTACTAAGACAGGGAAGATTATGTCGCGCTATTTATCGAAATACCCGTTATTGCCACAGCAGCCTATTGAATGGTTGTTGGCATTACTTTTCTTGATATCTCCCTTTTATTTAGTACCAAGCCTTGGCGGCACCGGTTTTGATCTGCCATTTAATATCACCGTCTGGGCTGCTGCGACATTAGTTATTGCTTATTCGGTATGGCATTTCTGTGGACAGGAAAAGCTGATTCTTCCAGCAAATTACAAAGGATTATTGGCTTTACCTGTCGGTATTCTTTTGGCTGCAGCGTTAGCTGGTGTACATGATCCCATTAACTGGCTGTTCCGTATCGTGTACGTAATGACAGGGGTGATTTTTCTCTTCGGGTTATTTCAGTTTCGATTAAAAAATACGGACAGGATTTTGCTTTTGATTGCTGTCGCAACGCTTTTACATGGCCTTATTGGCATTATCCAATTATTTCAACTGCCAATATTGTCAAGTTGGATCCCACGAACACGAACAGTTACTGCGACGGGTGTGTTTCAACAGGTCAATGTGATGGCTAGTTTCCTGACGACCGGTATATTCGTTTCGATTTACCTTTGCTTAAGACCGGTTGCCTATCAGCGATTTTATCTAAAAGTTTTGTTGTTGATTACTATTAGTATTGCGACATTTGTAATGGTAGCAACAGGTTCACGGGTAGGGCTATTATCAGGTAGCCTAGGCTTGTTCATGTTGTTGATTGCTTATCGTAATCAAGTCAGGAAAAACTGGAAAACGGTCATAACTGCCTTGTTATTAATTTTAGTCGCGAGCTGGTTGGCAAAAGATGGTTTATATAAAACGCTTGATAAGTCATATAGGCTTGTCGAAGCACAATATTCCGATCAACGCCTAAGTATCTACAGAATTTCGTTTGATGCTTTTTCTAAATCCCCACTAACAGGACATGGAATAGGCAGCTTTATTGAAGAGTTTGGTTTGGCTTCCTCAGAGTTTTATAACCATAATCCAACTGTGGAGCTACCCACATACTTAGCACATCCTCATAATGAGGTTTTACAATGGGGAATTGAAGGGGGGGTAATAGCTCTATTAGGTATTCTAATCGCCATAATTGGTGTGCTCTGGTTTGCCTTCAAATATAAATACCAAAGATTCTTAGCCTATTTGACGTTATTAATTCCCATAACATTTCATACTCAGGTCGAACATCCTTTTTACCTATCTTCATTTCATTGGTTTATCTGGTTAAGCTTGCTGTTTGTTTTACTCAATCATTATTCAATCTTTAAGCAAAAGTCATTGAGTCTGGCAGCGAATAAATCGCTACGAGGATCAACGATTGTTTTGTTAGTCATTTCATTGGCTTTTTTGTGGCAAACCGCACAAGCACAACAACAGCTGTACAAATACATAATTTACTCGCAACAACATCTGAAACTCGATGTGGCATTGAATAATTTGTATTTCAAAACTTATGTGGAACAAATTGTTATGCGGACCCACTTGCAAGATGCAATTGGAAGAAAAGATGTTGAAAAGCTTGTTGAAGTGGTTAACTGGTTTGAAGCGGAATTAGAAAAAAAACCAGAATTAAAATTATTTGAAGATGTGATCAATGGTTATTTTGCTTTGAACATGACTCAAGAGCGCTGTAAAACCGTCAATAAGAGTCTGCTTTATTATCCAGCCAACAAAGTTTTGCAAGATCTTCAAAGTGAATGTTTTGCTAAAAAGTGACAAAAATGGTCACATTTTGACGTCAAGGGTTAATGTCATTTAGCTTTCATAAAATAAAACCTTTCTAAAATATTGAATATAAAGGAAAAGTTATTTTGGCACGGACGGTGCTCTATCAATGCTGAGCACAAAGCTTGTCGTCTAATTACGGAGATTTAAAGATGAAAAAAACACAACAAGGTTTTACGTTAATCGAGTTAATGATCGTTATCGCAATTATCGGTATTTTGGCGGCAATTGCTTTGCCTGCTTATCAACAATACACTGCTAAAGCACGTTTTTCTGAAGTCATTTTGGCAACCTCTGGCGTTAAAACTGCCGTTGAAGTTTGTGGGCAAACAACGGGTGACATCACCGCCTGTGTGCCAGCGTCATCTGCTGATGTAAGCTCCGCACAAAATGGTGCTACTGCTCCTACAAGCGTTACCAGTGTGGTTTTTAATGGTTCGAACATAACTGCAACAGCTAGTGGTAATTTTAATGGCGAAACCAACCCAACATACATTTTAGATGCTATTCAGGCTTCGTCTGGACAAATCACCTGGAGCACCAACTCAAGCTCAACATGTTTAGGTGTAGGTCTTTGTAACTAAATTCTGTAAATATATACGTAGAGTAAAAAGCCCCGACTCGTCGGGGCTTTTTTGTATCTGGTGTAATCATTCTTCTCGTATTAAATCTTTTCAACGCAAATGATTACAAGGTTTAATTCTTCTTTAAGCTAAAATCTCCAAAATCCTTTTTGACAGCAGTCACTAAATTGCATTCAATTGCCCCATAAATTCATAGTTGGGGAATCCCATGGAAAATCATCTGCAAAAAATTACTGTTGGTTGGCGAGAGTGGTTATGCTTGCCGGAGCTGGGTATTAATCGAATTAAAGCCAAGGTGGATACCGGTGCCAGAACATCGGCGATTCATGCGTTTTCGGTTGAACCGATTGAGAGAAACGGTGAACTCTGGGTAAGATTTGGTGTGCATCCCAATCAAAATGATACTGAGACAGAAATCTGGTGTGAAGCGCCGGTTAAGGATGAACGTAATGTGACGGACTCGGGTGGGCATACCGAAAAACGCTATGTTATTCAGACCCCGTTAACTGTTGGCGGTCATACCTGGCCAATCGAAATTACCCTTACAAACCGAGACACCATGCTGTTTCGAATGTTACTAGGACGTACTGCCATGACGACTGGTAATATATTGGTGAATCCGGCATTGTCGTATCAAGCAAGCCCCCCCTTAAACAACACGAACCAAGCGCCCAAAGATGAAGTGCTTGATGGAGAATCTGCATGAAAATAGCCATTTTGTCCCGTAATGCGAAGCTGTATTCGACTCGCCGATTGGTCGAGGCTGCGCAAGCGCGAGGGCATGAGGTGGATGTGCTGGATGTTTTACGTTGTTATATGAATATCACTTCGATGAAACCAGAAGTACATTACAAAGGCGAAAATGTCACTGGCTATGATGCGGTTATTCCACGGATCGGTGCTTCGGTGACTTTTTACGGAACGGCCGTACTTCGCCAATTTGAGATGATGAACGTATATCCATTGAATGAGTCAGTTGCAATCAGTCGTTCGCGCGACAAGCTTCGGGCTTTGCAATTATTATCCCGCCGCGGTATTGGTTTGCCAGTTACAGGTTTTGCGCATCGTCCGGATGATGTTGATGATTTAATCAAGATGGTGGGTGGTGCACCCTTAGTTATTAAGTTATTGGAAGGGACGCAGGGGATTGGTGTGGTACTTGCCGAAACGGCGGGTGCGGCTGAAAGTGTAATTGAAGCCTTTATGGGGATGAAAGCCAACATCCTGGTGCAAGAATTTATCAAAGAAGCCGGCGGTGCCGATATTCGTTGTTTTGTGGTCGGCGAAAAGGTGGTGGCTGCGATGAAACGTCAAGGTAAAGAAGGTGAGTTCCGCTCGAATCTGCATCGTGGTGGTACAGCTAACCTGATTCGAATTACCCCGGCTGAACGTGCTACAGCCGTCCGTGCTGCAAAGACAATGGGCCTGAATGTATGTGGTGTGGATTTATTGCGTTCTAATCATGGGCCTGTGGTCATGGAAGTGAACTCTTCACCTGGCCTGGAAGGTATAGAAGCTGCTACCGGTAAAGATATTGCCAGTTTGATTATTGATTTCATTGAAAAAAATTCTGTTTCCGGAACGACTAAAACCAAAGGCCGAGGTTAATGGCAGATGAGCTGATTATTGCTGGGCAGACTATCGCGCCTGGACAAGATAAAGTAGTAGATGTGCCATTGCCGGATTTGTATATGCACACCTCTTTGAGTATGCCAGTTCAAGTAATGCGCGGCAGACGTCAGGGGCCAGTTTTATTTGTTTCTGGTGCGGTTCATGGTGATGAAATTGTGGGTGTGGAAATTATTCGTCGTCTGGTTCGAAGTAAGCGTCTGAAAGGTTTGAAAGGTACTTTGATCACGATTCCTGTTGTAAATGTTTATGGTTTTATCAATCAAACACGTTATTTGCCGGATCGACGCGATTTAAATCGTTGTTTTCCTGGCTCCGAAGAAGGTTCACTTGCAGCAAGATTAGCGAACCTATTCATGACTGAAGTAGTGAATAAATGTACCCATGGAGTTGATTTACATACTGCCGCTATTCATCGTGACAATATGCCGCAAATTCGTGCCGCATTGGATAATCCTGTCGTCGAGGAAATGGCGCGATCATTTAATGCACCGGTTATTTTAAATTCAGGATTAATTGAAGGTTCGCTGCGTCATGCCTGTCAGCAAGTTAACGTGCCGGTTATTGTTTATGAGGCGGGCGAAGCATTACGCTTTAATGAACTGGCGATTCGTGCCGGTGTCAGAGGTGTATTGGCGGTAATGCGTAAGCTGGGTATGTTGGCCGAGTCACGTACCAAACATGTCAAACCCGTCGAACCATTTGTCGCCCGATCCAGCAGTTGGGTGAGAGCGCCACAAAGTGGAATTTTCAGAATGCTGGTGCCCATGGGAGCACAGGTAAAAAAAGGCGACATCCTGGGTATGGTGGCGGCACCATATGGTGATGAAAAATCTGAAACCAAAGTTGTCGCAATCTGTAGTGGGGTCATCATTGGCAGAACCAATATTCCACTGGTAAATGAAGGCGAAGCCTTGTTTCATATTGCACGATTCAACCGCCCTGATGAGGTCGCTGATAGCGTTGAAGCGTTCAATACCAATCTGGATCCTGCTACGGATACCAGTGCACCGGAAGAACGACCGATTATTTAAATTGTTCTTTCCGGTTCGATAGACTTGATACTGTCATAATATTTTTGCAATTTATCCTTAAAATAGTGACAATCCCGCGATTTAACTGAAGCCAAAGGGGGTCATACTGATGACACAAACCCAAGCAAACCTTGATATCAACACAACGCCAGTTGCGACTGAAGAATGGAGTGCGCAACAAAGCAGCAAGCTTTACGGTGTGCGTGATTGGGGTGCGGATTATTTTGATATTTCCGCCGAGGGCAATGCGGTTGTCAGTTTGCAATTTGGTGAAAAGACCGTTCATGTACCGTTAATCGATATTGTTAATGGTATGAAAGAACGTGGCCTTGATATGCCGGCAGTATTACGCATCGAAAACCTTTTGGATCTGCGTATAACCCAATTGAATGAGGCATTTGCCCGGGCTATCGAAACCGCTGGTTACAAAAATCATTATCGCGGCGTATTTCCGATCAAGGTAAATCAGCAATGTCATGTTATTGAAGAAATTGCTGATTACGGACGTCGTTACCATCATGGCCTGGAAGCGGGCAGTAAAGCTGAACTGATTATTGCGATATCGCAGCTGCGTGATCATGACAGCCTGATTATCTGTAATGGCTACAAAGACGAAGAATTTATAGATTTAGGATTGTATGCTCGTCAAATGGGGATTCCATGCTTTTTTGTACTGGAAACTGCCACTGAATTATTCACTATCCTTGAACGTAGCAAAGCGTTGGGTATCGATCCATTAATCGGTGTACGTATTCGTCTTGCTTCAACGGTTGAAGGTCACTGGAATGGTGACAGCGGTGACCGTTCGATATTCGGCTTGTCGACAAACGCTTTGCTGGAAGTGGTCGAGCAGCTCAAGAAAGCCGATATGTTGCATTGTTTGCAGCTATTACACAGCCATTTAGGTTCGCAAATTCCCAACATACGTAATATCCGTAGCGGCGTGATGGAAGCGTGCCGTTTCTATACAGGCCTTATCGAAGAAGGCGCACCAATGGGCTATATGGACCTTGGTGGTGGTTTGGCTGTTGACTATGAAGGTGCCCACTCAAATAGCACACACAGCATGAACTATGGGCTGGACGAGTATTGCTACAACATTATTGAAACGTTGCAAGAATGTCTGGATCCACTGGATATTGCTCATCCGGTGGTGATTACAGAATCGGGCCGAGCCTTAATCGCCTATTCTTCGATGCTGCTGTTTAATGTACTGGAAGTCCGCGATCATAAGCCTGGTGTTATACCTAACGAAGCACCAGAAGACAGTCATGATATGTTGTTTAATTTATATGCCGTGCTTGGCAACGTCACGCCACAAAAT
>JAMDEF010000054.1:14402-19791 GCA_023488305.1 Gammaproteobacteria bacterium
TTACAGGAATGCTACAACGACGCTATTTATTACCGGGATGAATTACGCGAGTTATTCCATCATGGTCAGGCGACATTACGTGAACGCGCTTTAGCCGAAAACGTATCGTTAGCTATTCTGGAAAAAATCTCTGAGTTATTGCCTCAGGCACGACGAGTCTCGGCTGAATTAGAAAGCCTGCCAGAATTACTGTCAGATATTTATTACGGCAATTTCAGTTTGTTTCAATCATTACCTGATATCTGGGCGATTGATCAGATCTTCCCGATCATGCCAATTCATCGTTTAAATGAAAAACCGACTCGATCTGCTGTTATTGCTGATATGACTTGTGATTGTGACGGTAAAATTGACTCATTTTCTTACGAAGATGGCATTTGTAAAACCTTGCCACTTCATCCACTTAAAGAAGGTGAAGAATATTATTTAAGCGTATTTCTGGTCGGTGCTTATCAGGAAACATTAGGCGATTTGCATAATCTGTTTGGTGATACCAATGTGGTCAGTGTGCATATCAGCGAAGATGGCAAATTTAATTTTGTTCGTGAGTTTCATGGCGACAGCATTGCCGACGTACTCAGCTATGTGGAATACGACCCGAAAATGATGCAGGAACAATTCCGCAAACTGGCTGAACAAGCCGTTCGGGATGGCAAAATTTCCGTACCAATGCGTCAACAAATGTTACGAGCCTTCAGCGACAGCATGAATGGCTATACTTTCTTTGAAAGATAATCTCAGGTTTAAGGACTCAGCTCTATGTCAAAAGTGATCATTATTGGCGCCGGTGGTGTTGGCGGCGTCGTTACCCATAAATGTGCACAGTTACCGGAAGTGTTTTCAGAAATTATTCTGGCCAGCCGTAATGAAGATAAATGTAAAGCGATTGCTGCACAGCTGGATCGACCAATTCGCACTGCCCAGGTTGATGCAGATAATGTGCCTGAGCTTACTGCGTTACTGGAAAAAGAAAAACCGGATCTAGTCATTAACGTGGCATTGCCTTATCAAGATTTGCACATTATGGATGCCTGTCTGGCTGCTGGTGTCGATTACCTTGATACAGCAAATTACGAACCTTTAGATACCGCCAAGTTTGAATACAGCTGGCAGTGGGCCTATCGTGAAAAATTCGAAAATGCCGGTTTGATGGCTTTGCTTGGCAGCGGTTTTGATCCAGGTGCCACCAACGTATTTACCGCTTATCTGGCCAAGCATTATTTCGATGAAATCCATGAGCTGGATATCATTGACGTCAATGGTGGCGATCACGGTTATCCGTTTGCTACCAACTTCAACCCAGAAATTAATATCCGTGAAGTCACTGCAGAGTGCCGTCATTGGGAAAATGGTGAGTTCGTGACCACCCCGGCAATGTCGAAAAAAGCCAGCTTTACCTGCCCGGAAGAAGTCGGTAACTACAATATTTATCGTATGTACCATGAAGAGTTAGAATCGCTAGTCGTAAATTTCCCGACTTTAAAACGTGCCCAGTTTTGGATGAGTTTTGGTGAAAGCTATCTGAAACACCTGGAAGTACTGGGTAATGTCGGCATGACTGGTATTGAGCCAATTGACTATAACGGTCAACAGATTGTGCCTATTCAGTTTCTGAAAGCATTGTTACCTGACCCTTCAACGCTTGGCTCACGCACTAAAGGTAAAACCTGTATTGGTTGTGTAGTCAAAGGTGTTAAGGATGGGAAACAGAAAATTGTTTATCTCTACCAAATCAAAGACCATCAAGATTGCTACGCTGAAGTTCAGTCTCAGGCGATTTCCTATACCACCGGTGTACCAGCTATGATTGGTGCCAAAATGATGCTGGAAGGCAAGTGGAAGAAACCGGGCGTCTGGAATATCGAACAGTTTGATCCGGACCCGTTTATGGAAGATATGAACAAATACGGACTGCCTTGGGAAGTGATTGAACTGGATGATTTCAATCTCGACGATTGATTCATTAACCACAGAGATACAGAGGGCACAGAGTTTTTTATCCGCAGATGACGCAGATAGACGCAGATTTTTAATTTTAATATGAATGTAGGTTGGGTTGAATTTATGAAACCCAACATCATCTATTCTTCTGGGTCTTGTTGGGTTTCTAAATTCAACCCAACCTACATTGTTTAAAAAACTTAGTTCGGGTGAGCGTAGCGTAACCCGCCAAAAATAATCTGCGGGAATCTGCGAATGATTTATTTTTTTCTCTGTGCTCTCCGTGTCGCTGTGGTTAATAAGTGCTAACAATATAAATTAACTATCATTTTCAGGTATTTGAAAATAATGCAATTTACTGATTTTACCAAGCTGGATTTATCTCGATTGCCGTCGCCGTGTTTTGTGGTCGACGAGGTTGCGGTTGAGCGTAATTTACGCATTTTGAATCATGTGCAAACCGCCAGTGGTGCAAAAGTTTTGGCTGCCCTTAAGGCTTTTTCAATGTGGTCGTTAGCGCCGTTGACGGCCAGATATCTGAGCGGAACTTGTGCCAGCGGTCTACATGAGGCGCGGCTTGGTTTTGAAGAATACGGCGGCGAAGTGCATGTCTTTGCTGCTGCTTTCTGTCAACAGGATATTGATGAATTGCTGACCTTTGCCCATCACATTGTGTTCAATTCCTGCGGCCAATGGTTGCGGTTTCGCGAGCAATGTCTTGCAGCGCAAAGACATGTGTCTTGCAGCGCAAAAGCAACGTCCTGAACTGCATTTTGGTTTACGTATCAATCCGGAACATTCAGAAGGAGCCGTGCCGATTTATGACCCCTGTGCACCCGGTTCGCGTTTAGGCATTCCGTTATCGCAATTAGATGAAACTGCTTTGGATGGTATTTCCGGACTGCATTTTCATACCTTATGTGAGCAAGGTTTTGAACCATTGCAACGTACAGTAAAAGCGATGGAAGCCAAATTCGGGCATTTGTTGCCACAGATGCAGTGGGTGAATTTTGGTGGTGGACATCATATTACCGCTGATGGCTATAACATCGACGGTCTTATTGAAATGATTCAGGATGTTAAACAACGTCATCAAGTCGAAGTGTATTTGGAGCCGGGTGAGGCGGTGGCAATTGGCACCGGTATTTTGAGTTGTGAAGTGCTGGATATCAGCTGGAATCACCTGGATCAGGCCATTCTTGATACCTCAGCCACCTGTCACATGCCTGATACATTGGAAATGCCTTATCGTCCAGATATTACCGGTGCAGGTTTAGCTGATGAAAAGTCGCATACTTATCGGCTGGGTGGTTTGACTTGTCTGGCGGGCGATGTGATTGGTGATTACAGTTTTGATAAACCACTGGAAATCGGTCAACGTCTGGTGTTTGAAGATATGAGCCATTACACCATGGTCAAAACCACGACGTTTAATGGCACCAAATTACCCTCACTGGCTATCTGGAATTCCGAAACCGATGAGTTACGTGTAGTCAAAAGCTTTGGCTACAGCGATTTTAAAGAGCGACTGTCATGAACACTGAATTGAACGAAGAATTTCCGATTTTCCTGGGTTCCGAGATTGACCAGGCTGATCCAAAACAGGCGATGTTTCATGTATTACCTGTGCCCTATGAAAAATCAGTTTCCTATGGTGGTGGTACAGCAAATGGACCCTCCACAATCTTGAATGCCTCATGGCAACTGGAAAAATGGGATGGTAAAAGCAATCCCTGTGATTTGGGCATCTATACCTGCCCGCCAGTTGATTGCAGCGTTAGCTCACAACAGGTTATTGATAATATTGCTAATGCTACCGCTGAAATCATTCGTAATGGAGGTATTCCCGTGGTGTTAGGCGGTGAACATACCGTAACCTATGGCGTCATCAAAGGTTTGAAGGATGCAGGCATTGAAGATTTCGGTATTGTGCAGATCGATGCCCACGCCGATCTGCGTCATGCCTATGAAGGCGATATTTTGAGCCATGCCTCGGTAATGAAACGCGCAGTGGATATGGGTATTCCGTTATACCAACTGGGGATTCGTGCGTTTTGTGAAGAAGAAATGCAGGTGCGTGAAGAGTTTGGGGTTTATTACCAGGATGCTGATGAACTGGTACCAAATAATATTAACAGTATTACCTTGCCCGATGATTTTCCGCAAAAAGTGTTTTTTACCGTCGATATCGATGGTATGGACCCCAGTGTATTTCCATCAACCGGCACACCGGTACCTGGTGGTCTGAGCTGGTATCAGACATTGAATCTGTTTGAATCGGTGGCAAAACAACGTGAAATCATCGGTTTTGATGTCATGGAGTTCGCGCCGATTGAAGGCTTTCATGCTTACGACTTTGCCGCATCAATGCTGACCTATAAGCTGATGGGGATTACTGCTCGTAGTCGCCAAAGCTGATTTTTGAAAGTAACCACAGAGACACAGAGGGCACAGAGGTTTTTTTGAGTTATCCGCAGATTACACAGATTAACATTTTTTATGAATAGTCTGCGGGTATATTCCCAGCTGAATTAAACAGTGACTCCAGCGTTAAAAAATGATGTAGGTAGGGTTAGCTTAGCGTAACCCGACACAAACCTATTATTGCTGGATGCCACAATTTCAACCCAGCTAAACCGTTTTAAACTTTTTTTAGAATAATCTGGGGATGTATTTTTCTTTTATCTCCGTGCCCTCTGTGTCTCTGTGGTGAATTAGTAGTTTCTGCTTTTCTTTGAAGCGTTTACACGTTAAAATTCGCGGTTTTTTTACTCTCTGGGGTCTGCGACATGAGCCAAGCTACAATCACATTGCTGCAAAACTATTACGATGCGTTCAACCGTCAGGATATGGATGCGTTTTTGAATATGCTGACTGACGATGTTATTCATGACGTAAACCAAGGTGGTCGTGAAGTCGGTAAAGAAAAATTCTCAGCATTTATGGATCGCATGAATGCACATTACAAAGAACAAATCGTCGATATTTCCATCACTAGCAACGAAGCAGGCGATCGCGCTGCCGTTGAATTCACCGTATTAGGTGAATACTTGAGCACCGATGAAGGTTTGCCAGAAGCTAACGGCCAAAAATACAACCTGCCAGCGGGTGCGTTTTTTGTGATTCGTGATGGCAAAGTGGCCCGTATCACCAACTACTACAACCTGGAAGACTGGGTTAAACAAGTCGTCGGTTAAACCGCAAAACAATCAGCCAGGCTGGAATTTTTTTCCAGCTTGGCTTTTTTATGGTTGCCTTTCCACCGCACCGAGAGAGATAACTATGCTGGAATTGAAACGTTTATCAGGCGAAGCCCTGAATCAATTTATCCCGGAACTGGCCAAATTACGTATTCAGGTTTTCCGTGATTTTCCTTATCTCTATGATGGGGATCCGGATTACGAAGCTCGCTACCTGCAAACTTATATTGAAGCGCCTGCTTCGTTGC
>JAMDEF010000054.1:19801-20136 GCA_023488305.1 Gammaproteobacteria bacterium
TTTACGTCATGAATAACATCGTCAGTCAGCATATTCAAAAACGCATCCATATCCTGACGGTTGAACGCATCGTAATAGTTTTGCAGCAATGTGATTGTTTTAGCGTTTGATGGCGATAAGGTGGTCGGCGCATCGACTGGTATTCCACTGAAATATGAAACAGATGAAGTCAAAGCGCCTTTTATCGAAGCTGGCATTGATGTCGATAGCGTGTTTTATTGTGGTGAGTCGGTGTTGTTGTCGCAATATCGAGGGCAGGGCGCTGGTGTAGCGTTCTTTGATCATCGTGAACAGCATGCACGTGAATTAGGTGGTACAGCAAATGGACCCTCCAC
>JAMDEF010000015.1 GCA_023488305.1 Gammaproteobacteria bacterium
TTCTTTGCGAGACGGATTTAACGGATGGTGTATTCGTTGGAGCAATGCTTTTCATAGCAGCGGCTCGTTAGGGTTCAAAAACAACGCAATTAATGCACCTGCGGTTAAGATGGCACCAAAAGGCAGAACCTTACCACTTAGTAGCGGAACGGCGGGGAACTGAAAATTGAATGAACTAAGTTGCAGATTTACATAAGGCATAAGCCGCTGCAAAGTTAACCAGACCAAGACAATCAGCCCTGCCAATAAACCGGCAATGACATAACTAGTTAACAGAAAGTTGAGACCTGTCAGCAAACCTAAAGCTGCCAGAAATTTTACATCGCCAGCGCCCAGCCAATTGAAGACGTAAGCAGGCAATGTCAGCAATAACGCCAGCGCCCATGCTGCAAAACTAGAGCTTACTGACGCGCCTAATAATCCCTGCCCGGTTAATAGCAAAATAACCAAAGCAGGGATATGCATACCCAGCGTCAGCAAATTAGGTAAACGGCGTTGTTTGATATCATAAAACGCACAAGCCAGACACCAAATAACCAATAAGCCGAAAGCTAATCCTGACAGAGAAAAGAGGATTTCCACTGTATAAGCAGCAATTCAGTCCTGTTACTCAGTTTCTTCCAGTGCGCCTTGAATGTCAGTAAACACCCCTACTATTGCATCTCGAACTGGAGTAACAAATGCCACCAAAGCAACTGCCACCATAGCCGCCACCAAAGCATATTCGATACCGCTGGCACCTTCTTCATCTTTCATAAAACGGAAAAAAGCATTTTTTGCTGTATTCATCTTCATATTAATGTTCCCTTTAAATGAAAAATCACTTACTACATTTATATTTATTAAGCTGTTCTCAGTTTGGCAATTGTGACGGGAAGAACTCCTATTTGGCAATAGAAAAACCTATTGACTGTTATATAAGGCACATTATTAAAACAAATATACGAATAAAGACTTAATAAATGGGATATTAACTAAGAATGCCAAGCCTACTGCAAGGATTGAACTTAACAACTCGAAAGTTAAATATGAAATCTGGCAATTAAGGGCAAATGATCTGAAGCTTGTCGTGCCAGATTGGATTTATGGACGAACAGTTCGGCTTGACAACGTTGTGGTGATATCCAGATGCGATCTAATGCAAATACAGGGCAGCGCGCAGGGAAAGTAGCTAAATGTGGTTGTGCATTAAAATTTCGATGCAGCCAGCGCAATGGTCTTCCCCAGAGTAACCACTCATTCACATCGCCTAATAAGCAACTGATATCGGCTTCTTGCTGAGATTTCAGCTCTAGCAATTGCTTAACCTGCCAGCGTCGCTCTGCTGGCCTTAAGCCGAGATGTGTTGCAATAATTTGTAGTTCATAGCCTGCAGCATCAAAAGTGGCTTCAATAGCGCCCCGCGGCTCGCATCCGCTTACGGATAAATCAATGTGTTTGAATGATCTTAACGGCAGTCTCGTCAGCAAAGCGTTGCCATAATGACGGGTTTCGCGAAACAGGGTTGGGCCAGCAATGGCTTCATGGCCGGTCTGATAAGCGAGGTATTCCAGCAGATCCAGCTCATCGATCGAGTGGTGCTCAACTTCCTGTAGGGCAATAATATCGGCATCAATCTCTCGTATAACAGTCGCAATTCTTGCGGGATCAAAGCGACTATCAGCACCAATACAGGCATGGATATTATAAGTAGCAATAGTGAATGTATTTTGTTGTGTAATCTCGGTCACGAGTCTGTCGAAATTCTATTCAGCCATTTTTTGGCACCATACATCAAGCTGCCGATCACTAAAACAACCACTACGAATATAACAATTTGTACTGGCTCGGGATCTTGAACAACTCTCACTAGCGAATTGGCAAATACTGTTATTGCCAGAATGCCCGGCAACATGCCAAACAGGGTTCCCAGAATAAAATCCTTGAGTTTTATATGAGAGGCACCGGCTACCAGATTGATTAGGGTAAAGGGTGCCACTGGAATAATTCTTACTGTAATAATAGCCATCACACCATGATTCGCCAATCTTTGGGATAGGCGGTTTAATCTTGACCCGGCCATTTTAGACACGCTTCTACGCCCCAACCACTGCCCCACTAAATAACCTAGAATTGCACTGAGTAATGAACCGGCAATAGCATAAATACTACCAGGCCAGGCGCCAAAACTAATGGCAACCGTTACCACCAACAAGGTCAATGGAATGGCGATAAGACCTGCAAGTGCAAATAACACGATTACAATAACGGGGGTGAAAGGATAATCGTTGAGAGTGTTAAGCCATTGATTCAAATTTTCTGGCGTTAACCATTCATTTAACGGTGTCCATTTCCATAATGCTGTGAGTGCGATTACAGCCAGCAAAACCAGCGCAGTAATGATAATTTGTTTTCTGGGCGATTTTGGCTCGTCTATGGGTACCAGCTTTCTGCTCATTTCAACCGAATCAACCGGTCGCTCGGGATCAATGTAATCGGCTGTGGGAGTTAAACCATCGATACTGTCATCAATCTCACAATCCAGCATTCGTAAAGTACGTGGAGAGTTCGCTCGGGCATCGAGCAATTTAAGCAGTGAACCATGCTCTGCGAGCAGACTTTCCAACTCAGATGATTCAAGCTCTAAATGCTCACAAAGTAAGGATTCCCGGAAAGCTTTTATCGCCTGCTGCTGATCGTCATCTTCTGCTTCAATGGCCAAATCACATTCGCTATCAAAGCCCATTGAACGGTTACTTAAATTGGCTGACCCCACCCTTAAGAAAATGTTATCAACAATCATCAATTTGCTATGCAAACTGATATACATCTCACCTAGCGCTTCGTGGTGAGGGTAACAAATGCGTAACCGGTCATGTTTATCGGCATTACATAATCTGCGACTGACTCTTGAACGCAATACATCCATTGTATGTTGTTCCAGCCAGCCCCCTGTCATCTTAGGACAGACTATTACTACTTCTGGACCATCACTTTCCGCTAAACGCTGAGCCAATACTTCTGCGACTTTCCAGGAGGTAAAATACTGATTTTCAATATATATAAGCTTCTCTGCAGCTGCTATTGCATCAAGATACAAAGTTTCAATTTCGATTATTTCCGCTTGATCATTGAAGTGCGGCATGGTGCGGGCGATAGCAATATTCGTTTTGTGAAATTCCGGTTCTACCTCGCTTGGCCAGATGTCTTCGTCATAGTGTGGAGCTTGCTGCAGTTGCTGCCCAGTTGCTTTCTGCCATCGTTCTCGTGCCAACTCAGCAAGACTTTCTGCCACTTTGCCATCCACCAGCATCTGCATATCATGAAACGGCGGGTAAACGACATTATCTGGATCGATTCGCCGCTGATCTTCAGGAGCATGATCACGGGTATCCCAGCGATGCTTACCGGGATCGATGCCACCGCAAAAGGCAATTTTGTCATCTATGACAACAATTTTTTGATGTTGTGAACCGCCAAATGGGCACTGCCCATCAAGCTCGTAATGTAGACGTGCCTGCTTTTTCCAAGTGGGTCGAAACAGCGGTAACCACTCTCTCTCCAGGGTATAGAGCATTGCCCAGTCCCAATTGAGAATGTAAACATTTAATTCTGGTCTTTCGGCTAAAACCTTATGAATTAATTCACCCAATTCCGCAGGAAAATCTGTTGGTGTATCACCTCGAATCAAACTTAAACGACTATCAATATCCCAAGCAAGTATATAAATAACATGTCGCGCTTGTTTGATAGCCTCATATAAAGTGCCAAAGTAATTTTCGCCATCGACCAGCAATGCTGCCCGATCGGCTTTGAGATAACGCCAACAGTTTTCACCTGGACGGATAATTTTAGTTTCTTGCATAAATCGACATGGGCTCCCTGTCGAAGATCGAATAGTGACCAAGACTAGCACAGCCATCAGCGGCGATGGTTTACACAGGTTAATACTCAGGGAGATGATTTTTCTGAATGCTTGAATGACTCGAATAAAATCAAAGCAACATTAGCTTGATGTAATCGAAAGCCATAATTTTATTGAGGGATAACCCGATAGTATCCACTTTTCCCACGCATTAATAATGCTGGTGTATTTGCTGGTAATTGTTCTTCTGCTTTTTTAACGGCTTGTACCACAGCAATTTTATGGCCGTTTGGTTTATCCAGAATATATTCCACACCAAGCTGTGACTTAATCTTTTCATCAATAAATTGACCTGCCAGAGCTCCGCCCACCAAAGCAATAATGGTAATAGCTACTCCTGCAGGATTATCAGCTTGAGTAATACCATAGGCAGATGCACCGGCAACAGTAGCACCTACTGCTGCACCCCAGCCGGGGCGTTTATCACCTAGGCCTTCGATGGTGACCATACGTGATGAAACGATCCAAACATCTTCAATGGCCATTATTTCGCCGACCTCATCGCGATAATAATTGCTCTGTGATCGTGATGCACAGCTGGTGATAAAAGGAATCATCATCAGCAAGATGAAACACCATTTGCTTAGGTCACGAGACATATCCGGCTCCAATGGTATTAATTAACCAAACTACTCTGAGTTATTTTGTAACGATTAATTCAACAAGCCGCAGATTTATTCAGCTTTAGGATTCATTAGTCGGTTTCGCAGAGTTCATTTGCACCTTCCAAGCCGGTTCTAGTTCAAACCGTTGACACCAGCTTTGAATATCAGCAGCAGGCATTGGACGAGCAATTTGATAACCCTGAGCCAGTTCACATCCCATCGATAAAAGCATAAGACCATGCTCCACTGTTTCGACACCTTCGGCGACTACTTGACGATTAAAGGCCTTAGCCAGACTAATCACCCCCTCAACAATATTGTAATCATTGGCATCCACCAGCATATCCCGTACAAAACTCTGATCAATTTTCACCGAGTTTGCCGCCAAATGCCGAAGATGAGTTAACGAGGAATAGCCGGTACCGAAATCATCAAGAGCAATCTGTACACCGACCAGCTGACGGCAATCATCAATAATTCGACTCAGCATCTGCACGTCACCCAGCGCACCACTTTCTAGAATTTCCAACTGCAATGAATCTGGTTGAATCTCCGGATAGCGGCTTAAGGCTTGTTGTATCGATTCGATGAAGTTATGGGCATGTAGGTGATTCGCTGCAATATTGACACTCACCAATATTGCCAAGCCATTCTGCTGCCATTGCTGCAACTGCTGTAAAGCGGAATCAATGACCCATAAACCCAAATCAAATTCCAACTCGGTGCCTTCCACATCAGACAGAAAGTCATTGGGATAGAGCAAACCGCGCTCTGGATGCTGCCAGCGAATCAATGCCTCTACCGCAATGATTTCACCGGTTTTCATATTAATTTCCGGCTGATAATGCAATACAAACTCATTGCTTAACAAGGCTTCACGCAGGCGTTGTACAACATTATGTTTATGTACAACTTTTTGATTTATTTCTGGATTAAACAATCTGAATGTATTACGTCCAGTGATTTTAGCCTGATACATAGCCTGGTCGGCATGACGCAGTAGTGTGTCTAAATCAACGTTATCCATGGGATACAAGGCAATACCACTGGAAGCGCTGATCATAATGCGAAGATTATTTATCCAGTAAGGCTCTGCCAAAGTCTGATGCAATCGAGTAAGTAACTGCTCACACTGCTCAAACGAACTGATATCTCTAAACAAAATAGCAAACTCATCGCCACCAAATCGGGAAATAGTATCTTCTTCTCTCACACTCGCTCGGAGACGATCAGCCACTTCTACCAATAATAAATCACCTATGTTGTGTCCATGTGTGTCATTGACCGGTTTAAAGTCATCCAGATCTAAAAAGCAAACGCCTAACCAGGTACCTAATCGCTGACTATGAGCGACTGCCTGGGCAAATCTGTCAGCAAACAATATCCGATTAGGCAAATGAGTCAGCACATCATAATGCGCCATTAATTCAAGCTTTTCCTGTTGCACCTTGGACTGGGTAATATCGGAAAATAAACCAACATAGTTTTGGGTTTTTCCCTGCGGATCTTTCATCGACGAAATCGTCAGCATCAAGGCATATAAATGGCCTTCTTTATGACGATTCCAGATTTCACCTTGCCAGTAATTCTTGTTTTCCAGGCTTTGCCACATTTGCTGAAAAAATGCATCGTCATGCTTGCCCGATTTCAACATGGCCGGCGTATTTAGTAGCGCTTCTTCAACGGAATAGCCGGTAATTTCGCTAAAAGCAGGATTAACTTGCAGAATCCGGCTTTGCGTATCGGTGAGCACAATGCCTTCATGTGCCTGACTGAAAATCTGTTCTGAAAAGTGAATTTGCTGTTCTGCCAATTTATGGGTAGTGATGTCATACACCACCAGCAATAGCTCATTGTTTACCGCATCATGTAACGGTGAAACTGAAAGCAGGGCTAACCGCTCACTGCCGTCCAGACAGCTAATCCGAACCTCAACGGAACTATCTGGCAGGGTTTTAACCCCGAGGTTAGTGTCCCACCACTCATTGATGGTTTTCAAAAAGTTTTTGGGGATGTTTGTTTTATTCCACCATAAAGCCAATGTCGGTAAGTCTCGCATGGAATACCCGTAAAGCCCGGTAAATGCAGGATTAATAAAACTTATCTTGCGATCTCGACCGACCAGTATGTATGGAACCGGCGACGAATCAATTACCTGCCGAAATTTTAGATTAGCCAACGACGCGGAAAACATAAACCGAACAAAAGCTGTCAATAGGGCAAAAATGGCCAGTGCAATTGCAAATATCAAGATCCGGGATTGCCACACAGCATTTTTGTTGGCATTCCAGCCACCTTTAGGTTGCCCGGCCAGCGACCAATACCCTTCCGGCAAGGCCAGTGGCATGGTTAATGGATCATTTTCAAATAAGGCAGCATTACCAAAAAAAACTTCACCCTGCGCGCCAAGACCATCTTTACCACGGATGGCAATATCTATTGGTAACTCTGCATTATTTAAACCAGATGCTTCAAAAAACTTGTCAGCATCAATAACCGCAGAGATGATACCCCAGAAATATTCTTGTCCCGTTTCATCAAACAAATAAACGGGTATTCGGGTGATTAATCCCGTTCCGCCTTGTTTCAGTTCAAGAGGGCCTGCCAGGACGAGTTTTCGAGTAACTCTGGCACGTTCTGCAGCTGCTGCCTGGCTAGGTTCTTGCCGATAATCCAAACCTATCGCCAGTTCATTACCTGCCACCGGATACATATAACGAATCACCATATCAGGTGCGGCAGCGATATTGCGTAATTGAGTGTGTTCGCCAATAAGATGACTCATGGCGATTTCAAACTGGGCCTGTGTTAATTCAGGATTAACGGCAAACAAGCCTGGCAAGCCTCTAACAATTTGAATGTGATTCTGTAAATTGGTGACCAGATTATTATGGTATTGGCTTAATTGCTGTTGAACCTTGGACTGCAGAGCACTGGCTGTTCGATCTTGAATAACATGATCCAGATATGTCGCCGCCACCAAGATGAGAAATGCGATGATGGCAATCATGCTATTAAAAACCAATTTAGTTGCTATTAAAAATCGCATTAATCTTCCGTTAGAACCCTTTGCCAGCAAAGCATAGCAGGCGGGACACGTTACATTTAAAGTTTGTTACTAGACTATTTGTAACTATAAAAAATTAATTTAGTTAACGCTGTGGTTTGCATCACAACGCGAGTCTGCTGATACAGGTTAACATTCAGAACCCATTTATCCCCAAACCTTGATTTATCAGGCACTTACGGTAACAATGAAACCTCGCATAACTACTGGCTCATTTCCGACAACCTTTTCAGGTAATTTTGAAGCGTTGGATTACGAACAAGCGATAAATCACCAATTAAAAATGGGTTCATCAAATCGAATGTTAAAACGTAAAGCCCTTCCAGCTTATATCGCTATTTTTGCGGATTTGATGACCTTATTGTTATGTTTTTTTGTGCTGTTGCTATCCATGTCAGAGCTTGATGTTATCCGTCTGAAAAGGTTGTCGGAAATGAGCCATAACGCCTTTGGGGTGACACCGCCAGAAATTCCCGAGCCGATTCCAATGGGTACGTCGATAATTAAGCAAACCTTTTCACCCAACCCTTCTGATGTAACTGTCATCCAGGAAGTCACCCAATCTGCAGATCCAACCAAACCTATTCTTGAAACCAGCAATCTCAATTTGTATCTACAAGCAAAACAACAACGTCAACTAAAAGAAATTAACGAAGCACTTCGTGAACAAATCGATGAAGGTATACTCCAAGTAGAAACACGAGAAGATCGAGTGGTGATTATCATTGATGAACAAGCTTCTTTTCCATCTGGCTTAGCATCGATCAAACCGGCCTTTATGCCAGTACTGAATGTTATTGCAGAGGCCTTGGCAAATATTGAAGATCCACTAATTGTCTCGGGGCATACCGATAATCGCCCGTTAAGCACACCACAATATCGATCTAACTGGGAGTTATCAGGTTCAAGAGCCACTTCTGTCGTACACGAATTATTGCGCTACCCTCAATATGAGGCCGAACGTTTCCGTGTCGAAGGCTATGCTGATACACGCCCAATTACTGAAAATGACACGGATTCAGGTCGAGCACGCAACCGACGAGTGGAAATAGCTGTCCTTACTCAATAAGAGCTGTGATGCCTCGATTATTTATGGTACAACCAAGCAACGATGCGATGATTGCTCCGCCAACTCCGAGGACCTAGGAACACTCTATGAAAACATCTGATCTGCTGGTGAAAGCACTAGAAAACGAAGGGGTCGATTACATTTTTGGTATCCCTGGTGAAGAAAACCTCGACTTCCTTGATTCATTACAACATTCCTCGATCAAACTAATCATAACCCGGCATGAGCAAGGTGCAGGCTTTATGGCAGCCACCTATGGCCGATTAACCGGCAAGCCCGGTGTTTGTCTTTCAACCTTGGGGCCTGGTGCAACTAATCTCATTACACCGGCGGCTTACGCCCAGCTTGGTGGCATGCCGATGTTGATCATCACCGGACAAAAACCAATTAAAGCCAGTAAACAGGCGCTGTTTCAGATTGTCGACATCGTCAATATGATGCGGCCCATTACCAAATTCACCAAACAGGTCGTTCATGGCAATACCATTGGCGCCGTGGTTCGCGAAGCATTTCGTATTGCGGTGCAGGAGCGTCCTGGCGCGGTACATATTGAACTACCGGAAGATATTGCAGCTGAAGAGGTTCACGATCGAATCTATGTGGTCGAAAACATTCGTCGCCCTGATGCTGATAACACTGCGATAAAAGATGCTTTGGAGATGATTCGCAAAGCCAATATGCCATTGTTATTAATCGGTGCAGGGGCAAACCGGAAACGTGCCAGCAAAGCGTTAACCCGCTTTGTCGAAAAAACCGGAATTCCCTTCTTTAATACCCAGCTTGGTAAAGGCGTTATTGATGAACGTCATGACAGCTATCTCGGTACAGCAGCTTTATCTGAATCCGATTATCTACACTGTGCAATTGAAAGAGCCGATCTGATTATCAACGTTGGACATGATGTCGTCGAAAAACCGCCATTTTTTATGAAAGATGGTGGAGCTCCGGTTATTCATATCAACTTTCAACCGGCTGAAGTCGATCCTGTGTATTTTCCGCAGTTGGATGTGGTTGGTGATATTGCTACATCCATCAATCGCTTATCCGATGCTTTGTCACCACAGTCAAATTGGGATTTCTCCTATTTTTATCGGGTAAAACAAGAAGTTCAACAACGACTTGGATTGTATAGCGATGATGATCGTTTTCCGATTTTGCCACAAAGTGCTGTCACCACTATTCGTGCCGCGCTGGGTGAAAAAGATATTCTGGCTTTAGATAACGGACTTTATAAGATTTGGTTTGCCCGTAATTACCAGTGTTACGAAAATAACACCTTATTATTGGACAATGCCTTGGCAACAATGGGAGCTGGTCTGCCCAGTGCGATGCTCGCTAAATTATTAAATCCGGATCGTAAAGTGGTTGCTGTCTGCGGCGATGGCGGTTTTATGATGAATTCGCAGGAGATGGAAACGGCAGTTCGACTTGGGCTCGATTTGGTCGTGATCATTCTCAATGATAATGCTTATGGCATGATTAAATGGAAACAACAAGGCATGGGATTTAAGGACTTCGGCCTGAATTTTAATAATCCTGATTTTGTGAAATACGCTGATAGTTATGGTGCCATGGGCCATCGCCCGACCAGTTATGTCGAGTTTGATAAAATGCTGCGTGAATCACTCGATACCCCCGGTGTACATCTCATTGATGTCGCTATTGATTATTCTCTTAATCACTCAATTCTCAATGAAGGTTTGAAACAGAAAATCTGCATTTTATAAGGAAACATTATGTCTACCGCACCCCACTTCGCCCTGTCTATTCCCGGCGTAGCAGCCAAGCAATGGGCTAAAATCGATGTCACTAATCCCTATAACGATAAGTTAATCGCAACGGTAGATGTGGCTGATGCTGCCACGGTAGAAACAGCACTGCAAACTGCAGATCGACTGTTTAAAGATAGAAGCAAGTGGCTTAGCGTTCCTCAGCGTTTAGCTATTTTGGAAAAGTCCCTTAGCTTAATGCAGCAACAAGCAGATGAATTAGCCAAAGGTGCCGCTGAGGAAGGCGGTAAACCGCTGATTGATTCCAGGGTTGAAATGGTGCGTTGTATCGATAGTATTCGGCATTGTATGGACACCTTGCGTCATCAAAATTCCCACCCGGTTCCAATGGGTGTTAATCCAGCTTCCCAGCATCGTTTAACCATGCTGCACAAAGAACCAATCGGTGTGGTTGTGGCCATCAGTGCATTTAATCATCCGTTAAATCTGATTGCCCATCAGGTGGGCCCGGCAATTGCGTCAGGCTGTCCGGTAATTGTTAAACCTGCAGAAAATACGCCGTTATCCTGTTTCCGTCTGGTCGAGATCTTTCATCAGGCTGGTTTACCGGCTGAATGGTGTCAGGTTTTATTGACAGAAAACCATCAAGTCGCAGAACAGCTTGCCACCGATCCGCGTGTTGCCTTTTTAAGCTTTATCGGCAGTGCCAAAGTCGGTTGGTACTTACGCTCAAAACTGGCAGCCGGTACACGTTGTGCACTTGAGCATGGTGGTGTGGCACCGGTTATTGTCGATGAGAAAGCCGATATCGATACAGCCATTCCCGGCCTGGCCAAAGGCAGCTTTTATCATGCCGGTCAGGTATGTGTGTCGGTTCAGCGAATTTTTGCCCATCATTCTATTGCCCGTGAACTGGCTGAAAAACTGGCCGCAGCAGGTAATAAAATGCTGATTGGCGATCCATTATCAGATCAAACAGAAATCGGCCCATTAATTCGTAACAGTGAGGTAACTCGCGTCAATGACTGGGTACAGGAAGCAGTTAACGAGGGTGCAGAATTGTTATCCGGTGGTGAAGCTCTGCCAAATAATTGCTATGCCACAACCGTTTTATATGATCCACCAAGTAATGCCAAAGTCTCCAAAAGTGAAATTTTTGGCCCGGTGGTCTGTATCTATCCTTACCATGACGTGGATCAAGCGATTGCTGAGGCCAACAGCCTGGATTTTGCCTTTCAGGCTGCGGTGTACAGTCAGAATATTGATAATGCACTGTATGTGGCAGAACGGCTGGATGCGTCGACAGTGATGATTAACGAACACACCGCATTTCGTGTTGACTGGATGCCATTTGCCGGTTTGAAACATTCAGGTCATGGTACCGGTGGCATTGCCTACAGCATGGAAGATATGCAAATAGACAAGATGATTGTACTGACCTCAAAAAGTATTCCGTAATCAGTCTATAAAACCACATATGACAGACAAAAAGAGACCGCCCGGTAGGCGGTCTTAAAAAGAGGGAGAGAGAGAAAGTACTTATTATTGAGACATTGCCCGCAACATCCAGGCCGTTTTCTCATGGATTCGCATCCGGTCTGAAACCAAAGCCAATGAAGATTCATCATCCGCAGCTTCTGCCAGTTTCAATACTTCACGGCAGGTTTTCACCACTAATTCGTGGTTGTGCGTCAGAATTTCTGTCATTTCCTTCGCTTCAGGCACACCGTCTTTTTCCTTGATCGAACTCAATTCGGCAAACGCTTTATAAGTACCTGGAGCTGAGACACCCAACGTTCTGATTCGTTCCGCGATATCGTCTACGGCCGTTGCCAATTCAGTGTAATGCTCTTCAAACATTAAATGTAGTTCACGAAAGCGCGGACCAGTCACATTCCAATGGAAGTTATGGGTTTGCAGATACAAAGTATAGGTATCAGCCAATAGTTTTTTCAGACCTTCAGCGACCTTTTCTCTGTCTTTTTTGTTAATACCAATATCAATCGAACTCATACATTTACCTCCTGATAAAACTCGAAGTCAGCCGTGAAATCACGACGACCATGATCCATATAACTGTTTAGTTCACATGTTCAAGTGAAATACCGATAGCATCTGCTACACCTTTGCCATAAGCCGGATCGGCTTTCAGACAATTGCGAATATGACGTTTTTTCACTTCATCGTCTGCACCATTAATCGCCCGAGCTGTGTTTTCAAACAATACCTGCTGTTTCTCTGGTGTCATCAAACGGAACAAGTTGCCTGGTTGTGAGTAGTAGTCATCATCATCTTCTCTAAAGTTCCAGTGATCCGCTGCACCATTAATGGCTAACGGTGGCTCACTGAAATCTGGCTGTTCCTGCCACTCACCATAGCTGTTTGGCTCGTAACCTTTGGTGCTGCCGTAATTACCATCGACACGCATCGCGCCATCGCGATGAAAGCTATGGTAAGGACATCTGGGTGTATTCACCGGGATCTGATGATGATTCACCCCTAATCTATATCTATGGGCATCACCGTAGGAAAACAACCGTCCATGTAACATTTTATCGGGCGAGAAGCTTATACCCGGCACGACATTGGCCGGCGTAAACGCAGACTGTTCAACATCGGCATGATAGTTTTCGGGATTACGATTCAGCTCCATCACGCCAACATCAATCAACGGATAATCCTTATGCGGCCAGACCTTCGTCAAATCGAATGGATGGATATGATAGGTATCAGCATCCTTTTCCGGCATGACCTGCACTTTCAATTCCCAGCGTGGATAGTCAGCCCGTTCAATCGCTTCAAACAAATCTTTTTGATGACTTTCACGATCCTCACCGACCACTTTGCCCGCTTCTTCATCAGTCAGGTTTTCAATGCCTTGCATGCACTTGAAGTGAAACTTGACCCAGAACCGCTCGTTATTCGCATTGATAAAACTATAGGTATGACTGCCAAAGCCATGCATATGTCGATAGCTTTTTGGCAAACCACGATCACTCATGACAATCGTGACCTGATGCAATGCTTCTGGCAGTAAAGTCCAGAAATCCCAATTATTCTGGGCACTACGCATATTGGTTTTCGGATCACGTTTGACGGCATGATTCAGATCTGGAAACTTCAGCGGATCCCGTAAAAAGAATACCGGCGTGTTATTGCCGACCATATCCCAGTTACCTTCTTCGGTATAAAACTTCACCGCAAAGCCACGGATATCACGTTCTGCATCTGCCGCACCTCTTTCTCCAGCCACCGTGGAAAAACGGGCGAACAATTCGGTTTTTTTGCCCACTTCGGAGAAAATTTTGGCACGCGTGTATTGGGTAATATCGTTAGTGACGGTGAAAGTACCAAATGCACCGGATCCTTTAGCATGCATACGTCTTTCGGGAATGACCTCACGATCAAAGTGAGCCATTTTTTCAAGAAACCAAACATCTTGCATCAGTAACGGGCCACGCGGACCAGCGGTCATACTGTTCTGATTATCAACTACCGGTGCTCCACCGATAGTCGTGAGTTTTTGTTTATCTGCCATTTTCGCCTCCTTGAGGGCATTAAAAAAGACTCATCTGCGTGAGTTTGTCCCTACTATAGGCGAATATATTGAATCGGTGAAACAACAAATTCCTATATCAACAATCGTTTTTGTCGATTTAATTTTTCTAATGAACATTTAACGTAAAGAGCGGTATTCACCACCCCGGCCTCGCTTACTTAAAACTAACTGCCACAACTGCCCTTGTTTAGAACGAAAGAAACCGGCACAGCTGTGCAAATAATATTTCCACATCCGGTAAAACCGTTCGTCATAATGCTGAGACAAATCCGGCCAGGCTTTATCAAAGTTTTCCCACCAAGCCATTAACGTTTTGTCGTAATCGGTACCGAAATTGTGCCAGTCTTCTATGACAAAACGTCCATTTAATACCGCTGCCAATTCTTCAGCGGATGGCAACTTGCCATTGCGGAAGATATATTTATCAATCCACGGATCAACTTTTAAAGAAGTGGCATGAATGCCGATGGTATGCAGCAGGAATAAACCTTCAGGTTTTAACAGCTTCATTGCACTGTCAAAATAGATTGGATAGTTTTTGGGGCCGACATGCTCAAACATGCCAATTGAAACAATCTTGTCAAATTGCCCTTCCAGATCACGATAGTCCATTAATTCAATAGTAACCGGTAGTCCTTCACAACGTTCTCGGGCTAGAGTTTGCTGTTCTTTGGAAATAGTGATTCCCAGAACCTCTACTCCATAGTTCTTGGCAGCATATTGGGCAAAGCTGCCCCAGCCACAACCAATTTCCAGCACCCGTTCTCCCGGTTGAAGCATCAATTTTCTGCAGATTAAGTCCAGCTTGTTGATCTGGGCCTGCGCCAGATTATCAGCATTGGCCCAGTAGCCACACGAATAGCTCATTGTCGGATCGAGCATTGCCTGGAAAATATCATTACCGGTATCGTAATGTTTTTTCCCGACTTCATAAGCGCGTTTGCTGGTTTGACGATTAAAAATATTCTGCCGAATAATTTCGATGAATAAACTGAATTTTGCTACCCCCCCGAGATGTTTTTCGATATCAACTTTGAGTAATCGATGAAACAACTCATCCAGTTCATGGCACTCCCACATGTTATCCATGTAACTCTCGCCGAAGCCTAAGGAACCTTGAGTTAAAATGCGGCGATAGGTTCTGGAATCAAATACTTGGATATCCCAAGGGTTATCCCCATTGAATTGAACACTGGCCAAAGCAGCGGCCTCTCGCAAAATAGCTGGAGGTGAAACCGTTTTAGTTTGACTAAGCCGCTGTTCGCTCAACTTGAGATGAGCCACTTTCGAAGTTGAATCAGTCATAGACGGTATTTCTCCTCTATTTTTGCGTTTGCATTCCTACCTTAGCTTAAAAATGTGTTGATTTGTATCAGTTTATTACTGATTTTTTTATTTGCCTGAATTACATTGTAGATTGTGCTATAGCTAATCAAATTAGCAAAATCGATCAATAAATTAGTTTGCTTAAAGTCAGCGATGGTAATGCCGATATAGATTACCAGTTGCCCCACAGGCAATTCGATCACCTTGTTACCAAATAATAATCAATAAAAAGCACATTGAGAGGGGCAGCACTATGAAAAAAAATCTTCCTATAACCAACAACGAAGTGCCTTATCCTGAAGGTGAAGAGATTATTTCAACTACCAGTCTAAAAGGCATCATCACCAGCTTTAATAATACATTTCAAAAAATCAGTGGCTTCGAAGCTGATGAATTGCTGAACAAAAATCACAATGTCATTCGTCATCCGGAAATGCCACCAGCAGCATTTGATGATTTATGGAAAGCCATGAAATCCAATCATCATTGGATGGGTATTATCAAAAACCGCGTTAAAAACGGTGATCATTATTGGGTGGATGGCTATGTAAGCCCGGTTATTGAAAATGGTGATGTGGTCGGTTATGAATCTGTGCGGACCAAACCCACACGCGAACGTGTTGAGCGGGCTGAGCGAGTTTATAAACGTATCAATAATGGCCAGTCAGCAATTGATGGCAATTGGTTTTCTAGACTTAATTTACATTACCGCTTTCTATTCGCTCACCTAGTAGCGATTTTTATTTCTTTGGTGGTAGCAAGCTCACTGGTGCAAGTTGCGCCTTATAAACTGGCCATCATTGCTGCCGTAACAGTAGTAATTTTTTTGGGCTTATCTAGCTGGGCATTTTCACCATTAAAACAAGCCGCCATCCGGGCACGTGAAGAAATCAACAATCCGTTAATGGCCTTAATTTATACCGGCCGATCAGATGAAATTGGCCAAATCCAATTAACTGCTGAGTTTTTAAAAGGCCGACTGGGAACCACCTTAGGCCGCATAAGAGATTCCGCTGCCAGTATCGAAAAAGAGGCCGACAGCAGTGCACATTCTGTTGCAGACATTCAATCGGCTATCCGCCAGCAAGCAATGCGGATGGAAGAAGTCGCAACTGCAATGACTGAAATGACTGCCAGTATTCAAGAGGTTGCTACTAACGCAGCCTATGCTGCCACCAAAGCACGAGAAACTGACGAGCTCTCCAAAAATGGTGTCTCCAGTGCATCGAAGGCAGTAAACTCTTTAAGTGATGTAAGCGCTGCTATCGGGAATATTTCCAAAGTAGTTGCTCAGTTGGACAAAGATACTCGTAATATTGGTCAGATCATTGAGGTTATTACCAGCATTGCTGATCAAACAAACCTACTGGCTTTAAATGCAGCAATTGAGGCTGCTCGCGCAGGTGAACATGGTCGTGGTTTTGCTGTAGTTGCAGAAGAAGTTCGTTCATTAGCCAGTAAAACTCAACTTTCCACACAGCAAATTCAAAATTTAATTGGTGAATTGAATAACGCCGTAAAAGAAGCCGTGAAGGTTATGGAGCAAAGTCAGCAAACCAGTGGCACCAGTGAACTGTATGTCAAAGCATCCATTCAAGCGTTAGAAACGATTGCCAATGAAGTCAGCCATATTAATGAGCTGAATTTTCAAATTGCCGCTGCCGTTGAAGAGCAAAGCAGTGTCAGCGAAGATATCAATCGCAATATTGTGCAAGTAAATGAAAGCGCTGCTCAAGTGACTCATGGTGCCGAAATTGCTGATAATGCGGCTCATGGCCTATCTACCCAATCTCATCATATGAGCGATATGATTAAGCGGTTTCAACAAGGTTAGGGTATTTTAATTAAGTTCAGCTTAAATTAAGCCTGATGAACTAAAATCAGACCGTGTTTGATGACAATTTTAGTGAGTAGGAAAAATATGCAACGGTCATTTACTTCAGCAGTGCAAATAATCGGTTTATTGCTGATCTTCAGTGTGAACGCAAGCCCGGTTATGGCAGATGATGTCAGTCATTCTGAAGCACGAATGTTGCGTGAAGCTGGAAAAATTCTACCATTAGAAACCATTATTGAAAAAGCCAAAACTTATCGTAAGGGCGAAGTTATCGACACAGAGCTTGAACGTGATGACGGCATGCTGATTTACGAAATTGAAATTCTTGATGAACAAGGTCGTGTTTGGGAGCTTGAATTTGACGCAACCAACGGCGATTTGCTCGAACTGGAGCTGGACGACTAATCATGCGGTTACTTCTGGTCGAAGATGATGCGCAAATGGGGCCCACCCTGCAAAATGCGTTGTCCCAAGCAGGTTACGCTGTCGATCTTTCGGTAGATGGCATTGATGCTGAAGCGCTTGGTGATATTGAACCATATGATTTAGTTGTACTTGACCTAGGGTTACCCAAACGCTCAGGCATGGAAGTTTTACAAAATTGGCGCAGTCGAGACAATCATGTTCCCGTAGTAATTCTGACCGCCCGGGGCAGTTGGGAGGAAAAAGTGCAAGGCTTCAAAGCGGGTGCCGATGATTACGTTGCCAAACCGTTTCAAACTGAAGAATTATTAGCCCGTATCAGTGCCGTTCTGAAACGCAGTTCCGGCACCAGCGGCGGACCATTGCAGGTTGCCGGGCTGCAATTGGATGAAGATGCTCAATCGGTTAAATTAAGTGATGGCACGACGTTTACTTTGACAGGAACTGAATTCCGCTTATTACGCTATTTCATGCTGCATCCTGGTCAGGTTATTTCCAAAAGCCGGCTCACAGAGCAAATCGCCGTTGGTTGCGTCAAAAAGGACAGTAATGTTATCGAAGTTTATGTTAATCGCCTGCGACAGAAAGTGGGCACCGATTTAATTCAGACCCGCCGCGGGCAGGGCTATATTTTCGGCTCAGCATAATGTCGCTTAAACGCCGGCTTTCACTCGGTCTGACGTTTACCTTAAGTCTGTTGATCTTATTACAATGGGCATTAATCACTCTGGTAATTGAGCGCGTCACCGAGACCCAATTACTGGAACGGCTGGAAAGCGAAAGCGAAGGATTACTGGCTAGTGTCGAAATCAACCCGGATGGCAGCTTCGAATTAAATTCATTACGGATTAGCAGTTTGTATCAACGACCATTCTCCGGTCATTATTTCGTTGTGTGTACCGAACAGTCATGCAGACAATCCAGATCTTTATGGGATGAGTCGTTAGACATCGAACCGATCCCGAGCGGTAAGAGAGTTCAGGCGTCCCTGATCGGCCCAAATGATGAGCGTTTATTCACCTTACATCGAGGCTATTACAAACAAGGCCACAATCTCACCATTATGGTGGCCCAGAATATCAGTGCTTTGGATGAAGATATTTTTCAGTTTCAAATGCTTTATTCATTGGTCTCCGCCATTGGTTTGGTCTTATTACTTTTCATTCAGTGGTTAATTGTCGGTAAAGCTTTACAACCATTACAACGAATTCAAAAACAACTTTCCCGTTTACGCCGCGGAGAAACAGCAAAAATTGATGCCAAGGCACCGGCAGAAATTCAACCGATGATTGAAGAGCTGAATCGTTTGCTCAATACCATGACCCGGAAAACGCAACGCTCCAGAGCCGCGTTAGGCAATCTGGCACATGCTCTGAAAACCCGGCTGACATTGCTAAATCAAACTGCCGAATGTGACGCAATAAAAAACCTGCCAGAGATTCAAAGTTCATTAAATCAGGTGAGCCGCGATATGGGGAAAATTATTGAAAGAGAATTAAAACGTGCTCGTTTATTAGGCTCTGCGATGCCGGGTCAGAAAGTTGAATTGGAACAGGAAATTGCAGAGTTAAGCAAAACATTACAACTGCTTTATCGTGATAAAGCCCCAGTCATTGACTGGGAGATAGAACCAGACTTGTTATTTATCGGTGATCGGGAAGATTTGCTAGAGATGTTGGGCAACTTGCTGGAAAACGCGTGTAAATGGTGTCGCAAGCGGGTCAACATTAGTGTTTATCAAAATGATTATTGTCATTTTGTGGTCGAAGATGATGGTAAAGGTTGTGATGAAAGCGAATTATCACAACTGCCCCAACGTGGATACCGAGCTGACGAATCCGTCCCCGGAAGCGGACTGGGATTAGCAATTGTTTCAGATATTGTAGATAGTTACAGTGGTGAGATGCTATTTAGTCGCTCATCCCTGGGTGGCCTGAAAATAGAAGTCCGCTTGCCGATTATCATATAAAAAACCCGCCGAAGCGGGTTTTCCGAAAACCATCAGAACCAATCCCAATCTCTGCTGACTTTTCGCACCTCACCGGTTTCGGCATTAACATAGACATCCCATTCCTTACCGTCCTTCCCTAGTACTTCGATTTCATAATCCCAGCCACCAAAAAATGAACGGTTTTCCAAATCAATATCATCAATAACGCCCGGCTTGGCTTCTAAAGCTATGGATTTTGCTTCGCCCACACTAATCAAACCCAGCTGTTCGCTTTTCGTTTGCATTTCCACTATATCGTCTGCAAAAGCTGAAAAACTTATTACAGAACTCACCAACGTAAACATTAATAATTTTTTCATATCGCCACCTTATAAGTTATGAATGTTTACGATATAAAAGTAAAGTTAAACAGAGCTGAATTATTCAATCTATTTTTTAGTTTCAACAAATAAAAAAACGGCCCGTCTTTGACGGGCCGCTGCTTTTTACACCAGGATAGAGTTAACTATTAATCACGTTCTACTTTACGAAGTTCACCAGTTTTGGCATGAATGTCGATATCCCATTCAGTACCGTCTTCTTGAACAACTTCAACTTCGTAAAGTAGAACG
>JAMDEF010000131.1 GCA_023488305.1 Gammaproteobacteria bacterium
TACTGCTGTAAAGATTATCGCCAGGACGCTGTTCGCTATTCTTCGATGTCGCCTATCAATACGCCTGAAAAACATGGATTGTTGACAGCAATCGATTTGGATAACGGCAAGATTGTCTGGCAAGTAAAAACTGAGAACCCGTTAATCGGGGGCGTGTTAAGCACCGCCAGTGGATTAGTGTTTACTGGAGAGGGCAGTGGCGAGTTGATGGCTTTTGATGCCGATTCTGGTGAAAAGCGCTGGAGTGGTAAAACTGATGCTGGCGTCAATGCGCCGCCCATAACTTATCGAGCATCTGGCAAACAATATATAGCCGTAGCAGTGGGCGGCAATCGTTTGTTTGGCTTTAAAACCGGGCAGAAAATTAAAGTCTGGCGGTTACCTTAGAAGTTGGTGTTAATCGTAGAATCGGCTTCCACCAGAAAATAGACGTTTAATAGTTTTTGGAAACAACGAGATAGATGAATAGCATAAAGGCTAGAGTTATTCTGCTTTGTGTCAGTCTGATTATATTGACAGCCCTGGCGATGCAACTCAGCCATGGATGGTTTATCAGCCAATATAATCAACGGCAGATCAATTCGCAGGTGGAGAATGCTTCGTATTTTCTGCAGCAATATATTGAGAGTCGTGAATCAAACTTGAGATATTCAAGCGATGTGATTACTCAGGATTTTGGTTTCAGACAAGCCATTGCAACCAATGATCTACCGACTATTACCAGTATGCTCAACAACCACGCTCAGCGAATTCAGGCTGATCTGATGTTGGTGTTGAATAATGACGGAGAATTGATTGCTGGCAATGAATTGGACTTTCCTTTTACAGAATTGATCAACATTAATTGGTTGGCTTTCCACCGAGCTTCAGAAGCAGGTCAATTTGTCGAAGTGAATAACCGTTTATACCGTTTGTTCAGTGTGCCCATCAGAGCCCCCCATCAAATTGGTATCAGCATTATTGCGTTTGAAATTAATGGTGGTTTGCTTGAGGAATTAAAGCTAAAAACAGGGTTGGATATTATTTTTCAATCGACGCAGTCAGACTTGTTTTTAAGTACATTAAGCATTGATAAATCTGAGTTCGAAGGCATTTTACAACGAGAAAATCTACCGAAGTTATGGTGGCAACGCTCAGACCATTTGATGGAAAAAGTAACACTGCATAGTTCTCTGGATCAGCAAATACAGTTGTTTCTGCTGGCTGATTTATCGGTGTTTTATCAGATATTTGATCGGTTAAATTATTCGTTGTTGTTATTAACGCTGGTGATCGTTGGGCTTGCCGTTGTCTTGAGTACTTTACTGGCACGTCGTCTGGCCAATCCGTTATCACATCTCTATCAAGATTTAATTTACCGGGCGACGCACGACCATCTAACGGCTATTTTTAATCGTTATGCGGCGATTGAACGTATAACCGATGAACTGCAACGCTCTGTACGCAGTGACAAGATTTATTGTGTGGCCTTGTGTGATATCGATAATTTTAAAAAGATAAACGATACCTACGGTCATGCTGTTGGTGATGAAGTATTACGAGGTTTTGCAGCCCGTTTGAAGACCACTTTGCGTAGCTATGATGTACTGGGACGCTTTGGTGGTGAGGAATTTTTAATTGCCCTGCAATTAAAACCGGAAGAGGCAACGGCATCTTTTGAACGGTTGCGAACCGTTATTTCATCGACGCCAATTACTGGTGGATCGGAGTTAATTCCTGTCACCATGAGTTGTGGAGTTTGCTTGCTATGGCCGGAAGATGATGTACCACCAATGGATGTCATTTTGCAAGCGGCCGACTCGGCGTTATATAAAGCTAAAGATCATGGCCGTAATCAGGTCATTTTCACTCATATCCCACAGTTTCCAGTAAAGGAAGCAGAAATGGATGAAGAAGCTTAATCAGCGATAAATGATTTCTTCGCGTAATGGCGCGAGTCTGGCAATCAGCTGGTTCTGTATTCGATGTGGAATGCCCTCGTCATCCATGGCATTAATCAATAAATCCACCAGGTGATTAAAGTCCCTTTCATTGATATTCATGCCAGTATGAATATCCACCATATTGTCGCCAGTGTACTGGCATGGCCCATCGGATATCGCACAGAAATGTTCAATTAGATTTTCCTTAAACCTGCTGACCCGCGACTGGGCAAAATAATGAAATACTTGTTCATCACGACCGATTTCCTGCACCAGGTTCTCAACGATATTATGGATTCCCGATTCGCCACCTAATTTGTCATACAAAGTTGTCTGTGGGGTGGTGGCACAGCCAGCAAATAACCAACAGCAAGCCCCAAAAAAACCGGTTCTAAAGTTTGTCAGCATCAGAAGTAACCCGTCACAGAAAAATAAGCACCTTGCTGATTTTTGGCACCAGCGATTTCACCCAAATCCAACCAGGCTGCCGTCAAACTGATGACTTTATTTGGAAACCAAGCTACAAACACGTTTGACCAGTCATCTTCTTTTAAGCCCAGATTATCGGGCTTTTGACGGTATTCAACGCCCAAAGCCAAATGTCGACCAAATAAAATAGCAGTTGAAGCTTCAAGAACTATCTCACGCTGATTACCATGTTCTGCGTTGCCAAACCCCAATAAGCCAGTTTGATTGGCTTCGGTTGAGCGGGCGGTGATATTCCATAACCAGTTATATCCGCCAATCGCGCCGAGATGCAGTTTGCTGGCGGCCAGATATACATCTGTTCCTGAATCTTCATCGGCCCCTAACAGATAGGCTACCGTTGGATCATCGAGCTTTTTATGCTGAATACCCAGACTGATTTGCGGGAAACGACTATAGACAATATCACCATAAAGTCGGGCTTTGACACCTAACACGCGTTGTTTGATATTGAGATTTAACGCATCAACATGAAATTTTTGCTTAGCGACAGAGAATTCAACACGGTCATAAAAAGTGGCCTGTGCACCACATACATGCAAGTCATAGTCATCAACGTTGGCACCACTGCAAAACACATTTGCTGCAATTTCATCTCGACTGCCGTAACCGGCTAACTGTGCCCATGGTACAAAACCGCCGCCACCAGCACCTTCAATTTGTGAAATACCGGGTGTGGCGAGTAATTTGCCATCGGCAGCGTGAAGCTGACTAACGAGCGATAATGTCAGCAGGAGCAGGATATGTCGCATTATTTTCACCTAACCAAGCAACGAGATCATTGGCATCTCGTGGTTTACTAATTAAATATCCCTGTACGCTATCAGTGATTCAGCTCATCCCGAAATTATAACTGGCGGTGTTTTCAACACCTTCGGCAACCACTTTCAATCCTAGTGAATGTGCAAGATGAATAGTGGACCAGACAATTTTTTGATCTTTAGCGGAGGTATCCAGATCGCGGATAAAGCTCATATCAATTTTCAGTTCATCGACCGGTAATATTTTCAATTTAGATAAAGACGATTGACCAATTCCGTAATCATCCACGGCAATTTTGTAGCCAACCCTTTTTAAGGTTTTTAATACCTCAATACCTAAGGCCTCATCGTGCATGATATCGCGCTCAGTGATTTCAATCGTAACGGCATCTGCCGGTATGTTGTAAGTGGCAATTTGAGTATTTAAATAATGACAAAAGTCAGGGTGAGCTAAATCTTCTGCAGAGACATTAATGGCGGCATTTAACAGCAAGTCCTGATCACGCCAGATGCGCAGTTGTTTCAACGTTTCATTGATAACCCAATGGGTTAATTCAACGATTAAACCTGATTGTTCGGCAAGACCGATGAATTTATCTGGAGCAACGCGACCAATGCCAGGACGATGCCAGCGGATAAGGGTTTCTACAGTCTCTATTTTGTCGTTATGCAGTTCTACTTTCGGTTGGAAGTTTAAAAACAACTCCATATTTTGAGGTTGTTTTAATAAGGCTTGTAAGGATTCGATTAGCATTAATTCTTCTAAATGTTGTTCATCTTCGCCAGCTTTATAAATGTGAATGGCCTGACGATTGCGCCGAGCGTGATCGGCAGCTATCCGGACTCGTCGCAACATAACTTTACTGTCTTGGCCATGCTCTGGATAACAGCAAACGCCTGCATAGAAGTGCAGACTTAAATTGATATTACCGATTTGAAATGGTTGATCTAAGGTTGCGAGTAAATCTTCAACATTTAGAAGAATTA
>JAMDEF010000065.1 GCA_023488305.1 Gammaproteobacteria bacterium
GTTGAAGCACAGTGAGCGAATTTTGGTTTGAAGTCATTCGCCACCATGATTTTGGCGGCGAATGAAAACATTAATTAGTCTTGGCGAGTCATTCTGTGCAAGGTGCCATCACGTAATACATATTGATGATAAAGCGCTGCACCGATATGTAATACAAACAGGGCTACCAATACTATCCCCCCCACGATTACATGAAAATCCTTAAAAGGCTCTCTAGCATCGCGCCAAGCTTCATCTGATATGCCAAAACCATTCACTACAATTGCCTGAAAAGCCTGGGTATCAGAAAATTTAAATTAGCATGAAATCTCTAATGTAAACAACAAACTATACGTTAGAGGTTGTTTTTTATCACGGCGGGCAAAATTCCCGTTACTCTCTGGTGTATAGTCGAAAAATCTTGTTTACGATGAATTCGGGAGGCAACATTTATGGCCAGCGTACTTAAAACCACTCATCACGGCGGTTGCCCACATGATTGTCCTGACACATGTTCGATGGTCTACGAAGTCGAAAACGGTCAACTGATCTCGGTTCGTGGCAATCCTGAACATCCTATGACGCGAGGTGGCTTATGCGTCAAACTCAAAGACTACGAAAAACGTCATTATCATCCCGAACGTGTTTTACATCCCATGCGGCGTGTTGGACCGAAAGGCAGCGGTCAATTTGAGCAAATCAGTTGGGATGATGCATTAACGGAAATCACTGATCGCTGGAAAGCAATTATCGATGAATATGGTCCTCAGGCCATTATTCCTTACAGCTATCTCGGTAACCAAGGTTTGGTTCACGGTCTGAATGGTGGCGATGCATTTTTTAATAAAATGGGTGCCACCGTCTGTGAACGCACATTTTGTGGTGAAGGCTCATGTACTGCCTGGCTGTTAACTGTTGGGCCAACTGCAGGCGTAGATCCTGAAAGCTTTATCCACTCTAAATACATCATCATTTGGGGCTGTAATTCCGTCAGCACCAACCTGCATCACTGGCATATCGTTAAAGAAGCCCAGAAGCGTGGGGCCAAAGTGGTGGTTATTGATCCTTACAAATCCAAAACGGCAAAAGAAGCGGATTGGCATATCAGTCCTCGACCAGGAACCGATGGCGCACTGGCGATGGCTATGATGCACACCATTATTGAAGAAGGCTTGCAGGATCAGGAGTATGTGGACAGTTATACCATCGGGTTTACAGAATTAGCTGAACGTGCAAAACAGCGTACTCCTGAATGGGCAGAAGAAATAACCGGAGTGAGTGCTCAGGATATTCGACAGCTAGCTCGTGAATTTGCAACCACTCAACCAGCCGCTATCCGTCTCGGAGTTGCACTTGAACGCAATTACGGTGGTGGACAAGCAATTCGAGCAATTAGCTGTTTACCGGCTCTGGTCGGAGCATGGCGGCATGTTGGTGGTGGAGCATTACAATTCCCAGTATGGGAACACCCTTATAAATTTGATGTTATCTGTCGCCCAGATTTGATTCCGGAAGGTACTCGAGTCATTAACGCCATTCAAATCGGACGAGCATTAACCAATGAGATGGATCTGGATATACCTATCAAATCAATGATGTGCTGGAATGCCAATCCTGTTACCCAGGCGGCTGAAACAGACAAAATTGTTGCCGGACTGATGCGCGATGATTTGTTTCTGGTTTCTGCCGAGCATTTTCTATCTGATACCGCTTCATTTGCCGATATTATCTTGCCTGCCTCAATGGGTGCTGAATTGGAAGATATGGTGTTGTCCTGGGGACATCTCTACCTCACCTATAATGCAAAATGTGTTGATTCGCCTGGTGAAGCCCTACCAAACAATGAAATCTTCCGTCGACTTGCTGCGAAAATGGGTTATGAAGAAGAAAACTTCAAATGGACGGATAGTGAATGTTTGGAAAATTATGTTGATTGGGACTCTCCGGCCTGTGAGGGCATTGATTTAGCCTATCTGCGTGAACATGGTTATGCTCGGCTCAATGTCGGCACAAAAGACAATCGTGCGCCTCACAAAGCCGGTAATTTTCCAACGGCTACTGGTAAGTGTCATTTCCGGATTGATGATGCAACCAATTTTGTTGCCGGACCTTTCAGACAAATGTATGACGGTTTTCAGCCAGGTGAACCACTTGATAGCCTGCCAGATTATGTGGCTTCAAGAGAAACCCCACAGACAAACCCTGAACTGGCGAAGCGTTTCCCGTTGAATATTATTTCACCGAAAAGCCATGGTTTTTTAAATTCCTGTTACGCCAATATTGATAACAAACTTAAAGCCCAAGGCGATCAGTTCGTGATGATTAGTGCTAGTGATGCTGATTTACGGCAGATTCAGCACGGTGATAATGTTCGGGTATTTAACGATCGCGGAGGATTTGATGCTAAGGCGCAGATCACTGAAGATGTCAGCCCTGGCATTGTGGTGGCAACTTTAGGTTACTGGCGCCAGCGTAATAATGGCACCGTGAACTGCGTTAGCTCTGCAGAGTTTGTTGATATGGGACATGCCCCTACTTTTACCGATAATCTGGTACAAGTAGAGCGGATCGTTCAATAGAGCAAACCAAATAAAAGGATGGATAACTAAGTTATCCGTCCTTTTATTTATTGTGTAGCTTCGTTGTTTTGACTGGCAACGGTTAATGCTTCTTCACGTTGCTCTATAGCCATTGTTTCCAGTAACTTACCCATCGCCTGCATCAACCAATAACAGGCATAGATACGATCGTAATAGGTATCTGTGTAAGCTATACCCGCGCTCAATAATTCGTTTTCGCTGTCTAGTAAATCAAGCAAAGTACGCTGTCCTACACGAAATTGAGCCGCATAAGCTTCGCGGGTTTTTTCTGCCGCCTCGACGCGTTGTTCTAAACCCGGTAAACGACGTTCAGCATTTTCAAGCGCATTCCAGGCCAAACGAACATCTAACTCAATTTCACGTTGTGCACGATTGATCAGTTCTTTTTGCTGTTCGCTTAAATGTTCAATTTGTTCAATTCGAGCTTTATCCGCGCCGCCATTGAGCAAGTTATATTGCAAGCGAAACATCGCATAAAGGCCTTTATCATGGCCCGGCTCACCATCAAGATTATTATTTGCTGATGCACCTAAATCTAAATCCACGCGTGGATGGAAAGCTGATTTTGCTGCATTTTCCTGTGCCAAAGAGGCTTCGTGATTAGCCAAGGCAGTACGCAGGGTTGGATGTTGGTTATAAGCAATTTTAACGGCATCCTCCAACGTTGCAGGGGCTTTGTCACAGCATTCATCACCAGGATTTGTAATATTTTCCGGCATAGTGCCAACAACCCGTTGGAAGTTGGTTCTGGCATCTTCGACATTGCCGATCTGCGACTCAAGATTGGATTGTGACAATGCTAATCGAGCCTGTGCCTGATCGACATCTGCCCGACGACCAACACCACTCTCAGAGCGTTGCTCGATTTGGGAAAAAATGGTTTGGTGTGACTCCAGGTTGGTTTGGGTTAGCTTTAAAAGATCCTGACGACGCAGTATATCCAGATAAGCGCCAATTGCTTGTAAACTTCGCCGCTCAGATATATCCGTCACCGCAAACCCTGCAGAGTCGGCAGAAGCAGTGGTGCGGTCTACTTCGCTTTTGGTATAAAAACCATCGTAGAGCATTTGTCTGGCTGTAATACTCGCCTCACCTCGCGTCAAGCTTTCACTGCCAGGGCGTGTAGCTGGATTTTTGGTATATTCGCGACCATAGCCAAGGTTCAAATCAACTCGCGGAGCATAACCTGCACGAGCTTGGTCAATTGTTTTATCAACACTCAAACGTCGATTAGCTTCGGCCAGAATTTCCGGGTTGCTTTGAATCGTTTGTTCGACGGCTTGAACCAATGTCTGAGCCATAACCGGTGAATGCAAAGCAGTTATGCCTGTAAATAGAGAAGTGCAAAGCGCCATTAATTTAAATTGTTTGTTCATCTGTCTAACACTCCAATCAGCGAACGTCTATTTCAACACGTCGATTTCTTACTTCAGCAACTTCATCGGCAGTCTCAATTAACAGCTCTGATTCGCCCATACCTTTGGTAGTAATAATATTGTCGGGAATGCCGCGGCGGATAAGCTCTTGGCGAACCCGTTCAGCCCGACGCTCTGACAAATATATTTCG
>JAMDEF010000045.1 GCA_023488305.1 Gammaproteobacteria bacterium
TCGATTCGACCGAACACCCATAACATTAAAATACTGGATAGTAAGGCCACCATGAATGCGGTGCATGTGTAGGACAATGAAACGAAAAGTTTTTTGGGTGCTGGGGTTTTTATTAATTGTTTTCACGGTTGTCTATCTAATGTGGTCGGCGTTCAGCAATGCTAATCAGCCACCAAATATAAATTTTAGTGTGGTCGGAACAGAATCTTTAGACCAACAGTATCTGGTTCTTGTAGACGTTAAAAACCTTGGCGATAAAACAGCATCGGATCTGCATCTCGAGGCGAGTTTAAATGACGCTGATGGACGTACCCAACGATCAACTGCTCAGGTGAGTTATCTCGCTCCAAACTCAAACCAGCGAGTAGGTTTTTATTTTATATCCAATCCAGCTGATGGCGAGTTAACGTTTAAACCTTTGGGTTATCAAGAGCCCTGAACAAAATTAACATCTGATTCCATTTGTTATTAAAAGTTTATTATCAGTTCGAGAAAACCAATCAATTTTTAAAGCCTCGCAACATTTTATAAAACTTAATGTAAGTTAATGTTCTTAATAATAATGTCACGTATTTTCATTTGAAAGATATTAATTTATCACTGAAAGGAGAAAACGATGATTCCCGATGATTTTAAACAAACAAGATCTATAGAAGAGGCTGTTCAAATAATTGATAACGGTGGTACAGAGTCTCAATCTCCAGAAGAGCTAGCCGCCTCATTCGCTTATTTAGCAGCTATCAAAAAAGATAGTCCCGACAAGGAAGATCTGCAAATGGAGCTTCGCGCACTTATGGAGGAGGGAGCGATGTTCGACTACCCCTTAGCGTTGGAATATGCCGAATCATGGCTTATCGATGCGTTAAATAAGGCAACAGCCTCTCAGGGTTTGTAATGCAATTACAAGCAGCGCAGCCATTTAACAGCAGAGTAGAGGTAATTCATAAACTAAATTATAGGAACAATTACCATGAAATTTAACAATATAGTTTTATCTGCATCTTCACTTGAAGGTGACAAAGTTAAAAATACCCAAGGCGAAGATTTGGGTAATGTGAAAGACATAATGATTAATACCGAAGGCGGTCAGGTTCAATACTATGTCTTATCCTTCGGTGGGATTTTAGGGATGGGTGATAAGCTTTTTGCGATTCCACCACAGGCCATAGCGGTTGATACCCAAAATAAATGTCTCATATTAAACGTCGATAAAGAAAAATTAGAAAATGCCCCCGGTTTTGATAAAGACAATTGGCCTAACATGGCTGATGAAACCTTCCGAAATGAGATATATGGCCACTATGGTTATGAATATCGAGTTTAATTAATCTAAGTAGAAAACTAAACGGTCTGGTTATATTTTTATAGCCAGGCCGTTAATTATTTCCATTATTAAAAAGCAAAACAACGATTAACAATTTTTGTGTCAAGTTAATTTATTTTTATAAATTTCTGAAAAAATTCAGGCTGATTATTACTTGGCACAATGGCGGGGCAATGTAATTGTATTTATCGTGTTTTAAAGGAGATTAACCTGATGTCTAGTCCAGAACATAAGCAAAAAATTTGGGAAATGATTAAAGATATTAAAGTCGGAATGTTGGTCACACTTGATGGTGAAATGCCTCGGGCAAGACCAATGCACCTTGTTCAGGATGCCTATGATGGCACCATTTGGTTTTATACTCGTCGCAATGCCGAGAAGGTCACTGAAACTGATCGTGATCATGATGTCTGTCTGACCTTTTCTGACCAGGATAAGGGCGTATATGTCTCACTGTCAGGCAAAGCTCAGCTAACAAATAACCAAGCGCTGATAGATAAATACTGGAATCCGTTCATCGCAGCGTGGTTTCCCGAAGGCAAAGAAGATCCCGAAGTCGCCTTACTGGAAATCAAGGTAGAAATGGGTGAACACTGGATGGCGAAGGAGAGCAAAGCTTTCCAGCTTTATGAATTTGCCAAAGCCAATATTACAAAAACCACCCCAAATATTGGCGAAAATGAAAAGTTTGGAGGCTAGGAAATGTTTGTGAGTGCAAAAGGTCATGCTGATTGAGTTTCATTTCAGTCGGTTTGGCCGTTTTTCTCATCAATCATCGTTCTTCTGATTATAAAAAAACTTAGGCTAGGTAGAGCTTGCGAAACCCAACAAAATCAAAAAGCTAGGTCATTTATAAAATGTTGGGTTTCATGCTTTAACTCAACCCAAGTGTGAATACCTCTATATCTAACAAATCAAACCCGTCAATAGTGATCTTCGGACAAATTTCCTCCGATCGCCCAATCGAATTGAGCGACTTCTTCAAAGATGACATATATGGAGTTTGCTTCAGCCCCGGTGTTTCGGACAATGCTTTCGGTAATTTCTTTCGCTACGGCTTTTTTAGCTCTGTCATCTTTATTTTTAAACCATGTCACACGAACGACTGGCATAAGTTACTCCTTCAGAAATTCTCAAAATGGTTTTAATCAGTTCCATGTGGTAAGACTTGATAATCGATTGGTTTATAGTTGAAATTATTTGACTGTCCAGCTGAACATGCCGTCATGGCTACAACGAGTGGCATCTCCGCGCGGAAGCGGACAAAATCACCTGCTTTACTGAGTGGAGGCAACACACGGAATTCACCTGAGTCAGCATCAACCGCCACATGCATAAAAACATTAAAAGCAATTGGTATGCGATCCACGCCAATATTGTAGGGCGCGAGTGCAGCAACAAGATTACCTTCACAACCCGGTCGACCTTCATCTTCACCATAGATGATCTTGAAGGTATCTTTGGAACAAGGCGTCAACGTAAAGTCGTGTCGGCCACAGGTATCTTCGAGAATGGTGAACATGGGACGGCTGCGGTTCGAATATAGGATGTCGCCTGTGGTAAGCCACATACGTGAGGCATAGTCCAGCGACCGTCCAGATGACAAGTACTCCTCAAGCTCAGTCCGTTCAAACGCAACCAGATCACTCACTTGCTGGCCTTGTGGATCAATAATGACCAATTCATCGCCTGTATCAAGTTCGACACTTTGTGCTGAACACGGTGAAATTCTCATCGTCTTTATAGCGTTATTCATTTTTTCTCCGGAAATCATATGGACACTGCCAATGGTCTTCGACCTTACGGCCACTGTATTGACGGGCTTCACTTGCTTCACCAAAATCAGCCAGATTGGGATTAATTGAACCTTGCAATTCAATATCGCGAGCCCGCGTCGCTGCTTGCATTTTCTCAAAACGACCATCTTCTTTGAGCTTTTCAAATTGACGGTGAGAATTAAAAACCATAGCCGGGTGACTGAAACGTCTGGCAAGACGTGAAGCATGCGGATGCAAGCCAATAATAAAAAATGGATGTCCCGACAAACTCAGGCTGAAATGAGCATCGTTGGTATCGCTACTCACATCATCAGCAGGTAGATTGCCTGCTTTGATATCGAGCTTATGCAGACGCCACAACTGAGACCAGAGCTGAGACTCAAACTCATGCTCACTCATATCGAAAGGCCCATCAAACAGAGCTACATAGGAATACACTGTAGAACTGTCATCGTCACTCGCATCTAGCATTTCAACGAATCGCGAAAGTCCATCAGCTATGAGTTGGTCATTTTTAGGATTGCCCAACATACTGAGTTCATGTGTTTCAATGGAGTCATTAGCCAACGCGGCTTTTGCCCCTACACAGGGAAAAGCATTGTCATCAATAAATTCCAAAAATCTCTCGCTTAAAGTGGACTCAAGCAGATCAGTATTTTTTGCGGTTTGAAGCTCCATGTTCAGACTCATCTATTAACCTTCAATTAATAATGAAAAATGGATAGCCAAAATAGAAGAGGAATGTTTTCTCGTCTTTTAATTAGGAATCATGGGAAGGCTATACCCAGAGAGAGGTGGAGCAATATAAATGCCAGAGTAAGAGAATCGAACTGGCTTGAATTTTCGAGTAACAACCGAAACAGTTTCGATTGAGTTAGGGTAAGGCTTAGCACCCTAAAAATATCTGAAACATATTTAATGATTAAAATAAAAATTCAGTATTTATGAATTGTGAGGTTTAAATAAGTGTGGGATATATGAATTTTTTACAGACTAATTTATAAAATAATACCTTGCTCCAAGGTGGTGT
>JAMDEF010000022.1 GCA_023488305.1 Gammaproteobacteria bacterium
CTTGTGTTCTCATGCGGTGACTCTTTTTGCATTGCGATAATAAACAGACGTTTTCGATCGCAATTTGTTACAGATAAACATTATCGAAGCTCAAGGAGCTTTTGGAATTTCAAACATGGATCGATCAACACCGACATTGCCGGTTTTGGCGTCGTATAAGTACACAACCGCTTTATAATGCCCCGGTTCTGTAATCGTAGTTTTGCCGCTGAACATGCCGGTCGGGCCGGTGAAATCCAATGTCACTTCATCAATGTTTTTATCATCACGCATGATGATGGCTTTAACTTCGTAGTTATCAGCCTGCCAGAGTCCATCTTTAGTGATAGGGCAGCCACACAGCAATGAAGCTTTGGTGTAAATATCCACCTGACCACCTTCCAACACACGGGTCCATGCATCCACAATAAAACCGGTCATGGTGATGATAATGCCATCGCCCAGAATATCTTTGCCGGGCACCACCCAACTGGTCACACTGGCTTCCTGATAGGCTTGCTGATAACCATAAGGCCCGATAAGTTTAAAACGTAAAAGTCGAGGTGCATCAATATCGACGTTGGCTAAAAAGCCGGCTGTTTTTTCATCTGTCTGTGGTTCACCGCGTTTTAACGGGTTTTCCATTAGCACCGCAGTATCGCCAGTTCCACCATTAATCCAGCCTTGATCGAGAATTTCACCCGTTTCGGCATCTTCAACAATCACGCGAATCCCACCGACACTGGTACCAATAAATTTCGAATCAACGGCTTTAGCACGCACCATTATCTGCGTTTCAGCGGCGATGGCTGACAAGCTGAACATCATCAGAGCGACAATTACCCAAAAACGTGTGTACATGTCTTTCCCCTCTAGGACTTATTTCTATATCTAATTATTCAGTATCATTTGATGCGGCAGACCATGCATCATAGCCTCCAATCATGGAATACACATTGGTATATCCAAGTTGCTGCAAAGTGGCCGTTGCCAACGCACTACGGCCGCCAGATTTGCAATACACCACAACCGGTCGAGTTTTCTCCTGTAAATCAGGATGGCTTTCGACAGAAAACTCCAACAACCCGCGTGGAATATGTCTGGCATCAGCAATATGACCTTTAGCGAATTCATCAGGCTCACGAACATCCAGCGCGATACTGTCATCATTCAGCATCTGTTGAGCCTGCGATACACTAATCTCCTGTATTGCCGCTTTAGCTGCCTGAACCAGATCCATTGCTGTTTTTGCCATGCCATGCTCCCAAGTTAGTTAACGTTGTGACCATAGTAATCGTTAATAGTTGTCGAATAAACCAACAATATTAGCAATTGCTTGATAACCCATCTGAGGGAAGCACTGTTACAATGTTTTACCTTACATCTGTTAACCCTGCTGATCTGTAACTTGTGGCTGAGTCGTGCAATATCCACGACTTATTCCATAAGTTATAGCTGCACCTGAGACGATTATGCTGGCTTATATCATTCGCCGTATTTTGTATGCTTTTCCCATTTTGCTTGGCGTCAATGCGCTGACCTTTGCGTTGTTTTTTATGGTGAATACACCAGATGATATGGCGCGGATGCAGTTGGGTGAACGCTATATTACCGAGCAGGCGATTACCACCTGGAAGCAAGAGCGCGGCTACGATCGGGATTTGCTGTGGAATGACTCAGCAGAAGGCACTGAAAAATTCACCGATACTATTTTCTTTGATAAATCATTAGCGCTATTCAGCTTTCAGTTCGGTCAGGCGGATGATGGGCGGGATATCGGACAGGATATTAAAACCCGAATGTGGCCCAGCCTGGCAATTGCCATTCCTGTATTCGTGGTCGGTTTACTGGTCAATATTACTTTTGCATTGATGATGGTGTTTTTCCGGGCCACTTATGTGGATTTGGGCGGGGTAGTGCTGTGTGTTGTCTTGATGTCGATATCTAGTCTGTTTTATATCATCGCCGGACAGTTTTTAATCGGTAAGGTGATGCAGCTGGTACCGATATCCGGCTTTGGGGAAGGGCTTAATACGCTTAAGTTTCTGCTATTGCCGGTAGCGATTGGTATTGTTTCAGGGATCGGTTCCGGTTCACGCTGGTATCGCACCTTATTTCTAGAAGAAATCTCCAAAGATTATGTACGCACCGCCAGAGCCAAAGGCTTATCTGAAGTCCGCGTACTATTTCAGCATGTATTGAAAAACGCGATGATCCCGATTCTGACTGGGGCGGTAGTGGTGATACCCACTTTATTCATGGGCAGTCTGATTCTGGAATCCTTCTTTGGCATCCCTGGCCTTGGTAGTTACACCATTGATGCAATACATGCGCAGGATTTTGCCATTGTGCGGGCCATGGTGTTTCTCGGTTCTGTCTTATACATTTTCGGGCTTTTGCTGACCGATATTTCATACACCTTTGTCGATCCACGAGTACGCATGGATGGTTGATTCAAAAATTGATTTACGAGCTCGGGCATTAGAATGCCTGCTTATTAACGATGCGAGCGAAAAAGCCCAACAAACCCGGCAACTAGCAGCTGAATGTCATCACCAGGGTTACAGCATTGCTCATCAACCGCTGCCGGTTCCCGTTAACCCAGGTCGACCGGATAAACCACAACTGGTGTCGCCACGTGATTTACCACGTCGCCGTAATAACCAGCAAACTGGCCACACCACGCTGATCCACGCCATTTGTCATATCGAATTTAACGCGATTAATTTAGCGTTGGATGCGATTGCTCGTTTTACCAATATGCCCGACGATTATTATCGTGACTGGCTGCAAGTTGCCGATGAAGAAGCCAAGCATTTTTCCATGTTATCAGCACATCTCCAGCAAGCAGGTTATGCCTATGGTGATTTTCCAGCCCATGATGGTTTGTGGGAAATGGCGCGAAAAACGCATCATGATCCATTGATTCGTATGGCCTTAGTGCCAAGAGTATTGGAGGCTAGGGGATTGGATGTGACGCCGGGCATGATGAATAAACTACGAGCCAGTGGTGATTTGGCTGCGGTAGAAATTCTCGAAGTGATTTTGCGCGAAGAAATCGGTCATGTATCAATCGGCACACGTTGGTTTAATTATCTTTGTGAGCAACGTGATTTAGAGCCGACAAATACTTTCACCAGCTTATTAAAAACCTATTTTAATGGTGAAATACGTGGGCCATTTCATATTGAAGCCCGCAAACAGGCGGGCTTTACTGATGCTGAATTAGAGTGGTTGGAACAGAATTAATCGTTAGCGGCTTCTGCGGTTTTGTTTTTCTTTTCCATCTCGGCTTTTTGCCGACGCGATTCTTTCGGATCAGCAATTAACGGGCGATAGATTTCGATACGATCTTTATTGCTGAGCGTGGCATCCATTTTACAAATTTTGCCGAAAATCCCCACTTTATCAGTATCCAGATTGATTTGCGGATAACGTTCTAAAATCCCTGAGCGTTTAACAGCCTGTTCAACAGAAGTATTGTCCGGGACTTCCAAAGACAAAATCACTTGTTCATCAGGCAGTGCGTAGGCTACTTCAACGGTAATTAATTTAGCATTAACGGGTTCCATATATTTCCTTGGCACGGATACAAAATGCTTCAACTAAGGAACCGGATATTTGTGTAAATACTGGACCTAATGCCAAATCCAGCAAGCGTGTGGAAAATTCAAAATCCATATCCAGTTGCACCCGGCAACCTTCATTGTCACCAATCGGACTGAATTGCCAGAAACCTTCTAAATGTCGGAAAGGGCCATCGATCAGCTCAATACGGATCGATTCGCCATGCTGCAAGGTATTGCGGGTGGAGAATTCGTGATGAATACCACCTTTGGCAATATCCAGTGTGGCGCAGATGACCTTATCGTTTTTACTGATGATTTTACTGCCACGACACCAGGGCAGAAAACTCGGATAGGCCTCTACATCATTGACCAGATCAAACATCTGATCCGGCGTATACATTACTAGCGAACTGCGCGTAATAGTCGTCATTTAGTGTTTACATTGACCTCAAATGAAAATAATCAAAAGATGAAATCCAATACACCCGTTAAACT
>JAMDEF010000096.1 GCA_023488305.1 Gammaproteobacteria bacterium
GTATGGGCTTTAATAGGTAATCAAGCACGGTTTTTTCACCAGTAAGAATATCCACTGTCACCGTCATCCCTGGAATTATTCCTAATTCGCCCAAACTACTTTTTATATAATTTTGTTCTGTGCGTAAATAGATGAGATAAAAACTTTCATCTTCATCATTGGTTATGGTATCGGCACTTATACGCTCCAACTTAGCTTGCAAACCACCATAAATGGAAAAGTCATACGCTGTAAACTTTACCATCGCCTCCTGTCCAGGCCTTAAAAAGGCAATATCAGCCGGACGAATCTGTGCTTCTATTAATAAATTATCTTCTAACGGCACAATTTCTACCAGATCCATCCCTGGCTGGATAACCCCGCCAATAGTGTTAATCATTAAACGCTTAATAGTCCCTTTCATCGGCGAACGAACATTGGTGCGGGTAACACGATCTGCTAATGCCGAGACAGACTCTTCTGTTCTTGCCATTTCAGCACGGACATCACTTAATTCTCTTGCCGCTTCAGATTTAAAACGGGTAGTGGCTTCATTAATTTTCTGTTGCACTTCATCCATTGACGAGCGAATCCGCGGAATAGCCAGCCGGTTTGAATCCATTTCACCTCTCAGATCATTTACTGTGCGCCTCAGTCTCAACAACTCGACTTCCGACATAACACCAGCCGCGACCAATGGCTCTGACATTTGCAACTCTTGATTGCTGAGTTCGAAACTGCGACTCAGTTGCTCTTGTCTGGCCTGTTTTTCGACAAGTTCCTGTCTACGCTGTTCAGCCTGCCTTTTTAAAACATCAATAGTGGTTTGCAACTGTAATTGTCGTGATTGATAAAGTGCTCTTTCTTCTGCAACCAATGCTGGTTGCGCCTCGATCAGAGCAGCGGGAAGCTCCAAAGGTTTACCTTCACTTTCGGCAGCTAATCTGGCTGTCCTGGCGACTAACTCCCAATATTTAAGCTGTGATTCACGAAATGATGAGGAGAATCGCGTATCGTCAATTCTTAATAAGATGTCATCTTTTTCAACCAATTGACCTTCACTGATTAGAACATCAGCCAGTATTCCACCTTCCAGATTCTGTATTACTTGAACTTTACTGGAGGGAACAACTTTACCTTGCCCCCGAGTGACTTCGTCAATTGCCGCGACACTTGCCCACCACAACGCAATACCGATAAATGCCGCTATTAACAACAATAGAATATGTCCGCCCCAATGAGTTGACGCCATGGTCGCCGCACTGATTTCAGACATAAAACTGATATCTTCATTATTTTTTTTAGACCAGGCCATCCATCTACCCTTTAGAAACCCGGATATGACCGCTTTTCAATGCCGCCAGAATTTGTTCTCGTGGTCCATCCGCCACTAACTTTCCTTGATCCATAACTAACACCCGATCTACCAAACTTAATAACGATGCACGGTGTGTAACCAGAATAAGGGTTTTATCTTTGATAATGTCACTGAGTTTACTTTTAAACCGCTCTTCACTGCTGTTATCCATTGCATTGGTTGGTTCATCCAATACCAAAACAGGAGGATCCAATAACAAAGCACGCGCCACAGCAATACTTTGTCGTTGGCCCCCTGACAGTCCTTCACCACGTTCACCTACCGGCATATCAAATCCTGAGGGATGTCGATTGATAAACTCCGTCACGCCAGCAACCTCTGCTGCGCGAAGCACTGCTGAATCTTCAGCAAAAGGCGCACCTAATGCGATATTGTCTCTGACACTTCCATAAAACAGCATCACATCCTGCGGCACATAACCGATTGAGCGACGGAGATCGATTGGATCGATCTGCCGAAGATCAGTCTCATCTAATAAAACAGCACCATCAGCGGGCTCATATAATCCCAGAATAAGTTTTTCTATTGAACTTTTGCCAGAACCAATCCGACCGATTATCGCTACTTTTTCACCTGGTTTAAGTTTGAAAGAAACATCGGTTAACGCATCAATTGCTTGTTCGGGATAGCGGAAACTGACCTGTTTGAATTCAACACCGCCTTTGAATTTTTCACGATGTAAAAACTCCCGGCCATTAGGGCGTTCAACCGGTAAATTCATCATATTATTCAAAGAACCCAAAGCGGCTTTTGAATGGTGGAAACGGGTTAAAATGCCCGCCAGTTGTCCCATCGGTGCCAGTGCTCTTCCTGCCAGTATGGTGCTGGCAATCAATGCCCCCATACTGATTTCGTTTTCACTGATTTTATAAACACCATAAACCACCACAGCGATAGTAGTCATTTGTTGTACAAAAGTTGTTAAATTAACCGCCGCAGAAGACAGCAGTTTTGCTCTTTGGCTGTATTTGGAAATTGAACCCGCGGTCTGCTCCCATTTACGTTGCAACGGCGTTTCAGCCCCCAGACTTTTTATAGTTTCGAGCCCAGTTAAAGTCTCGATAAGCGTGGCGCTTTTTTGACCCGCATGGCGAAACAATTGTTTTATGGCTCGACCCAGCGGGATCTGAATAATCAAACTGATCAAAATAGTGATGGGAATCACCGCCAGCGGAATATAAGCCAAATCGCCGGCAATCATCCAGATAACCGCAATAAATAAGAAGGTAAACGGCAGATCAATTAATGTAGCAAGGGTGGCTGAAGTAAAGAAGTCTCGAAAAGATTCAAACTCTTGCATACTGTTGGCAAAACTGCCGACCGAATTTGGTCTTGCTGCCATTTTGATACCCAGCACTTTTTCAAAAATAGTGGCTGATAAAATCACATCCGCTTTTTTGCCTGCAGCATCGATAAAATAGCCGCGTAAGGTACGCAACAGTAAATCAAACACAAACACGATAGCTAAACCGATCGCTAACACCCATAAAGTTGCCAACGCATGATTCGGTACTACCCGATCATAGACATTCATGACAAATAATGGAGAAGCGATGGCAAATAAATTAACCAGAATAGACGCCAGAAACACTTCGCTATAGATTGGCCAGAAACGCGTAAGTGTTCCCCAGAACCAATGTCTGGCACGTGGAATACTTGAAATCTCTCCGCGCTTATCAAAATGCTGAACGGCTTTAATAAAGATGGTGTAACCAGAGTAATATTCTTGCAAATCGCTCAAATCGACAAGAGATTCTGTTTCGCCACTTTCAGGGTAAATTACTGTCGCTTGTTTTCCATCTAACTTCAGCAAAATGCAGGCATTGCCATCATTCAGTAAAAGTACAGCTGGAAGCACCAGAGGAGAGATTTTCCGTAACGGCCGTTTAACTACTTTTGATGATAAACCGGCGCGCTCTGCTGCTCTGGAAAATAAATCTGGTGTCAGCCGATTATCAACTAACGGGAGACCTGCAACCATCGAGTCTGGACTATGAGGTTTTTGTAGCAGTTTCGTCAGAACGGTCAGACAGGCTAATAAGGGATCGTCATGGGTTAAATAGGTAGCATCCGCATCCCATTGCCGAGTTTGTCCGTGTTGATTGGTTGCTTTATGTTCCATGTAATCCGACGACGCTATCCAACTCAAAATGTGAGGAGTTTCACAGTTTTTTTCTTTACTGTAAACCTATGACCGCTTAACCTTGCTCAAAGTAGCATAATCCAGAAACAGCGGGAACAATTAAAATGGTATACATCGAGCGCGATGAAAATGGCCAAATAATCGGAGTATTTAACGCTCCGCAGAGTGATAGCAGCCAATATATTTCACCGCAGGCACCGGAATTACTCGAGTTTCTTGGACAATCCAATCGTCATGAGGATGTTCAAACCATTCTCACTGCCTCAGATATGGCGATGGTTCGGGTTATTGAAGACTTAGTGGGTACACTAATAGATAAGGGTGTGATTTTATTTACCGACTTACCTGAGGCAGCACAACACAAATTAGTTCAACGCAAAAAGATCCGCCATCACCTCAATTCATTAGAAAATTTAATGAACGAAGATGAAGGCTTACTCTAGGGTCTGCTGATGTTTCTGAGGTGTCTCTGAAAAGATCATCAAACCCTCTACTTTTTAAGTCTCTCTCTTCTTTGCTCGACTCGCTATTATCCGCTTGCGTTTTTCCTGTGGAGTTTCGGGTTGCTTTTTTTTGCGCTCTTGGAACGGATTTTCACTGGTTTTGAACTCAATCATCACCGGTGTTCCCTGCAATTTAAGTGCAGTGCGGAAATAATTTTCCAAATAACGTCGATAGCTATTTGGTGTAGCTTCAGTCTGGTTTCCGTGGATAATTATGCGTGGGGGATTTTTACCGCCCAAATGAGCATAACGGTATTTAATCCGGCGTCCGTTAACCAAAGGCGGCTGATGATCGGCAACAGCCTCTTCCAGTACTCTCGTCAATTGCGGAGTCGGAATTTTAGCTAAGGCCGAGCCATACGCTGTTTTTACGGATTTGAGCAATAAGCCAACACCACTGCCATGTAAAGCCGAAATAAAATGGGTTTTGGCAAAACTTAAAAATGGCAGACGACGTTCAATATTGGTGGCGACCCACTCTCGTTCCTGCTTCTCAAGTCCATCCCATTTATTGACTGCGATAACCACAGCCCGGCCACTCTCGATGATTAATCCTGCTAAATGTAGATCCTGATCAACAATGCCTTCATGTGCATCCAATACTAACAACACCACATTGGCTGCTTCTATGGCCTGCAATGTTTTAACGATACTGAATTTTTCCAATGCCTCAGAAACTTTTGAGCGACGTCTGACACCGGCAGTATCAATTAAGATGTAGTTCGTCCCTTCTTTCTCGAAGGGGATGTAAATACTGTCACGGGTTGTGCCCGGTTCATCAAAAGCAACAACACGATCTTCGCCTAACAGACGATTCACCAAAGTCGATTTACCAACGTTTGGTCGCCCAACAACGGCTAGTCTGATATCACCCGAAGTATCATGTTCAGCCTCTTCCTCTTCCGTTTCAACAATGCGGATAGCAGGTAAGTCGCGCATCAAGGTATTCATTAAATTACTGATACCACGACCCTGGGTTGCCGATATTACTTCCGGCTCGCCTAATCCAAGTCGATAAAAATCGGCGGCTGCTAGTTCACGTTGTTCGCTCTCAGTTTTATTAATCACCAATAAAACCGGTTTGCCCACATTACGTAATTGCTTGGCAATTAATTCATCTGCCGGCACCACACCGGCTTTACCATCCACTAAAAACAAGATTAGATCGGCTTCAACAATCGCCAGTTCAGCTTGTTTACGCATCAGATCTGACATATTGTCACCCTGTTCGGTCAAGCCACCAGTGTCTATTAGAATGAATTCCGCTTCATCATGCCGGGCATTGCCATATATACGATCACGGGTCAAACCCTCATGATCTGCCACCAAAGCATTACGGGTTTTGGTTAAACGATTGAATAATGTCGATTTGCCAACATTCGGCCGCCCAACAAGAGCAATAACAGGTTTCACGGTTAAGGGATCCGAATGGCGGTTAACTTGCCGCCTGTTGTCATCACATATAGCACACCATCGCGAACGACTGGTTGGCTGCGAATAGCATTTTTATCAATCCGTTGGCGGGCAACAAAACGACCATCAGAACGCGACACCCAATGCAGATAGCCTTCAAAATCGCCCACTACAACATAATCACCAACAATGGCTGGAGCAGAAATAGAGCGCCTTAACAACAAGGTCTGCCGCCACAGTGAGTCGCCAGTTCCATCTGCGATCGCCCATAAATAACTTTGGTTATCACTAACATAAACCGCATTAGTTGGATCAACGGCGATACCTGAGGTAGATGACATCTCTCTATCCCAGAGCGTTTGTCCGGTATCAACATCCATGGCTGCAAGATTACCCTGGAAAGCCACAACATAGACAATGCCATTATGAACAACAGGATCAGCATCAATATCAACCAATCTTTCAAGTTCTGTTCGACCACTTGGAATTGCGACACTTCTATCCCAAATTACTTTGCCATCAGTAAGAGAAAGCGCAACTAACTTACCATTGTCATAACCAGCCAGAACAGATTGTCCTTCAATGACTGGGGCACTTACACCACGTAAACTCAATAATGGTACTGCACGTTGATAATTCCAAAGAATATTGCCATTGGTCGCTGATAACGCGGTTAATCGGCCATCAGCAGTTCTCACAATTGCACTGCCTCCTCCCACTTTGGGTGGGGCCAGTACTTCGCTACTGAGTCGTTGACGCCAGAGCTCTTTACCGGTGGATTCATCTAAAGCCACAACTTCACCGGACTGGGCACCAACTACAATGAGTCCTTCCCCCCCCCCCGACACCACTGGCTACTGAAATATTTAATCGAGTGCGCCATTCGCGTCGGCCATTTTCAATGTTATGACTGCGAACATCACCTTTATGATCAACGGTTACAATTGAATTGCCTTGCAACCAAGGAGCCATATTTGCGTAGGCCGTATTTGCGCCGTCACCGGTATTGGTTGACCAGATATTTTTCGGTTCAAATTCGACTTGAAACTCCGTCAATTCTGCAGGTGGTGCTTCATAGGCATCTGCAGCGAAAAATTCTTTAATCGTTCCACATCCAGTCAGTGCTGTAAGAACCATCCCAATAAACAGGTTTTTTTGTAAATTAGCCTTCATTGATAACAGCCGCATCATCTCGCTTCATTTCCAATAAAATCTTACGGGGATCATCGGCATCCATGCTGGAGATAGCATTACGATACGCTTCAAAGGCTCCGGATTTATTCTCCTGAACAAGATGAATATCACCCTCTAATTCAGCAAACAGTGAGGTAAAGCCGGCTGACGATGCTTGTTGTGTCAACTGCATGGCTTTTTCATATTCTCCCTGATCAATCAAAACTCGAACCATACGCAGTCTGGCTAAATCTTTTTGGCCGGTTAGCTTTGCTGTGTCTGCTGTCCATTGCAAATATTCCAATGCAGCGGCGGCTTGATCATTACGCACTTGTTCCGCAGCTAGCTCAATTGCGGCAAATGCAGCATAAGGCGTTTTGGAATGAGATTGCATCAGCTCCTGAGTCAGATCTTCTGCAGCAGTCAAATCCGCTTCGCTGATATTGAACTGAACCTGTTGATAGATGGCAGCAGCTTGTTCTGTCTTGGCTTGTTGGAAATTTATCCAATATCTGCCGCCAAAAATAACAGCCCCGCCTAATACCACACCAGTGACTACTGAGCGGCCGTTTTCACGCCACCAATTTTTTATCGCTTCGCCTTTTTCATCATCCGATGCGTAGATATCCATCGTTTACTCCTTGCATACAGCAATTAAGGATAGTTAAGCCATCACTGTTTTATAAGTGAATCAAAGTGCCAGATTATACGTGTTTATCCACAGATTGTGCTAACCGACTCATGCACCATAAATTTGCACCAAATAGGTTCACAAAAATCATCACATGCACCACAAAGGTTCATATGATAAATATTCTCTGACTTTAAAAAGTGATAGTTGCTTGATTTATATGGATTAGTCTGATTTGGTGCAAGAATTGCTATTTTGGTGCTTGCTCGAATCTAATTATAAGGAAAACCCATTGTGCAAAACGCAAGCGACGTACTTTTTATTTTAATAGGCGCCATTATGGTGCTGGCAATGCATGCTGGCTTTGCTTTTCTCGAAGTCGGTACAGTGCGTAAAAAAAACCAAGTCAATGCCTTAGTCAAAATTATTACTGACTTTGCTGTATCCACCATAGCCTACTTTTTTATTGGGTATAGCATTGCTTATGGCCTGAACTTCTTTCAACCCTCACCGTTGTTAGCGGAGAATAATGGCTATGCATTAGTTAAGTTCTTCTTTTTATTAACCTTTGCAGCGGCGATACCGGCCATCGTTTCAGGGGGGATTGCTGAACGTGCTAAGTTCAATCCACAATTAATCGCCACGTTTTTAATAGCCGGATTTGTTTATCCATTGTTCGAGGGAATTAGTTGGAACGGTTTATTTGGAATTCAGGATTGGCTGGAAAATCAATTCGGCGCCAGTTTTCATGACTTTGCTGGCTCTATCGTGGTTCATGCCGTTGGCGGATGGATAGCCCTGGCAGCTGTCCTATTGTTAGGTCCTCGTCATGGACGTTATGGTAAGCAAGGTGAAATCTATGCACATCCACCATCAAATATTCCTTTTTTAGCGTTAGGTGCTTGGATTCTGACTGTAGGCTGGTTTGGTTTTAATGTTATGTCGGCACAGGAGATTGAAGGCATTAGTGGATTGGTCGCGATTAATTCTTTAATGGCTATGGTTGGCGGCACATTGGCTGCTTGTTTGATAGGTCGCAATGACCCTGGATTTGTTCATAATGGGCCACTCGCTGGATTGGTCGCTATTTGTGCTGGCTCAGACATAATGCATCCTCTTGGTGCATTAATTACTGGATTGTTAGCCGGTGGCTTATTTGTGATGACATTTACCTTGGCTCAGAACAAATGGAAAATTGATGATGTATTGGGTGTATGGCCGCTACATGGTTTATGTGGTGTCTGGGGAGCGATTGCGGCTGGTATTTTTGGCCAAGTTGCACTTGGTGGGATGGGCGGTGTCAGTCTTGCATCACAATTTATTGGTGCAGCAATCGGTGTCAGTATCGCCTTTGGTGGTGGTCTGGTTGTTTATGGCAGTTTAAAAGCTATTATGGGCTTGAGATTAACTGCAGAAGAAGAGTTTAATGGGGCAGATCTGAGTATTCATCGAATCAGCTCAACACCTGCGAACGACTAAATATTGTTGTAATGGCAAAATCATCCGGTAGTTATACTACCGGATGATTCCACCTTGCTGTTTATCCAGAAAGTCAATGAAGATATCTAACTCAGCGGCTTCCTGTTGAATGTCCTGCAACCTCGCACGAGCCTGTTCCATTCGTAAACCGGAGCGGTAGACCAATTTATATGCCTGTCTAATATTGCGGATCTGAGTATCGGTAAAAGAACGTCGACGTAAACCTTCTAAATTAATACCTACTGGTTCAGCCATATGACCGGAAACCAAAACATAAGGCGGTACATTTCGTGAAATGACACTACCCATAGCACTGAAACAATGTGAACCAAGGTGATTAAATTGGCTAACTAAAGTGAAGCCTCCCAAAATAACTTGTTGATCAACTACGACATGACCAGCTAGTGAAGCGTTATTAGCAAAAATATTATCGTCACCAATAATACAATCATGAGCAATATGCACATAAGCCATGATCCAGTTGTTACTACCCACCTTGGTAATGCCACCGCCTTGTACAGTGCCACGGTTAATGGTGACCGACTCACGAATCAAGTTATTGTCACCAATTTCCAACAGGGTCGGTTCACCATGGTATTTCTTATCCTGAGGCTCTTCACCTATTGAGGAAAACTGAAATATTCGGTTATTGCGGCCAATTTTAGTAGGGCCATTGATGACTACGTGCGATGCGATTTTTGTACCGGAAGCAATTTCAACATTTGCTCCAATAACACTGTATGCACCGATTGAAACGTCATCGGCAATTTTGGCACTGGGATCAATTAAAGCAGTTTGATGTATCACGAAGGCATTTCTTGATTAACACACATAATATCAGCACTGACAACGACCTCGTCGTCAACAGTTGCCTGACCGTAAAACTTCCATAAATTACGTTTATTTTTAATTAACTTTACTTCAAGTCGTAATTGATCGCCAGGTTCAACAGGCTTTTTAAAGCGTGCGTTATCAATGCCTGCAAGATAGTAAAGTGCTTCATCAGAGCGGATTTCATCAGCTGTTTTAAAAGCCAATAATCCTGTAGCTTGTGCTAATGCTTCAAGGATTAAAACCCCCGGCATAATCACGCGCTGCGGAAAATGCCCAGTAAAATGCGGTTCATTAAAACTAACATTTTTAATACCAACCAGATGCTCACCTGGAGTAAATTCAATCACCCTGTCAATCAACAAAAATGGGTATCGATGTGGTAACAGGCGTTGAATTTCATGTATGTCAATGGTGTTCAATCTGATTATCCTTTAGGATTTATATTTTTGTGTGCAGTAATCTTACGTTGAGACACTGTTGCGGTAAAGCCGAGTCTATACGCTCACAATGGAAATATTCATTGATTTAACTTGGCTTCCAATTGTTTTAATTTTTCGTTTAATTTATCAAGCTGTCTGTAACGCACAACGTTTCGGTGCCATTCTCTTGTCGGCTCTACCGGAATTCCTGAAGAATATGTGCCCGCAGTCATGATTGACTTGGTCACCATACTCATACCTGTTAATTGAACCCCATCGGTAATTTCAATATGACCAGCAATTCCTGTTCCCCCACCAATTGCACAATGTGAACCAATACGAGTGCTTCCTGATATACCAACACAACCAGCAATCACCGTATGTTCACCTATAAAAACATTGTGACCAATCTGAATTTGATTATCCAATTTCACGCCATTACTAATGATGGTGTCATCAATCGCGCCACGATCAATAGTTGTATTGGCACCAATTTCGACATCATCACCAATAATGACTTTGCCAACCTGCGGAATCTTTAACCAAATCCCATTATCGTTGGCTATGCCAAAACCATCTGCGCCAATTACAACCCCGGGATGAATTCGAACTCGTTGACCAATGCTCACTTTTCGACACAATGTCACATTTGACATCAATCGGCTATCAGCACCAATCTTTACATCATTCTCGATGATGCTGCCCGGACCAATAACAACATTGGCACCGATCTGTACATTGCTACCAATAAATACCTGTGCAGCGATTCTGGCGGAAACGGCGATAGTACAATTATCGCCAATCACCACACTGGAATGAATCCCTGTCTCAGGTACTTCTTCCGGATACAACAACGAAGCCGCTTTAGCATAAGCAACATAAGTATCATCAATTACCAATGCATTGGTTTTCACTTCAGCCAAATCGGCGGATGAAACGATGACGCAACCTGCTGAAGTAGATTTAAGATACTGGCGGTACTTAGTGTTTGCTAAAAAACTGATGTCGGTATCCTTTGCATTTTGCAAAGTACCGACACCTGTTATAACTTTGTCTGCATTTCCTACCAGTTGCGCACCAATTTCCGATGCTAATTTTTCTAAAGTCCAGACCACATCCAGACTCTTATTTCGCTTTCAATCTTTCCAGCACTTTGGACGTTAGATCGGCCCGTTCGCTGGCAAAAATAACACCTTGATAAAGTACCAAGTCATAAGATTCTTTTTTTGCAAGTTCGACGATAGTTTCTGCGATTTCTTCTTCTAACTTACGTAATTCTTCGTTACGACGAATAGATAAGTCTTCGCTATATTCATCCTGCAAACGTTTCAATTCACGTTGATCGTTAATAATCTTACGTTCCTGAGCCTGACGTTCGTCATTGCCTAATACGGCTGCATCACGATTCAATTTATCTTGAGCTGCACGGACTTCCTTGAGCTTATTTTCGAGTGATTTGCTGCGAGTTGAAAATTCTTTTTCCAATCTGGCTAAAGCACGTTCTTTCTGTGGTGACTGATCTAAAACTACACTGGCGTTAACAACGCCAATTTTCATTTCAGCTGCATAAACGGGGCTGACCATTAAAGATGCCAATAACAGGCCAACAATCTTGATGTTTTTCACTCTTAACTCCGATAGTTAAATTTAAAATGTCGATCCCAAAGAAAACTGGAATATTTCGGTTTCATCATCTGGCTGATCACGGAACGGAGCTGCAATACTAAACGACATTGCGCCAAATGGTGAAATCCAAATTGCTGATAAACCGGCAGAGTATCGCAGCAAATCAGCATCAAAGCTTTCATCGACATCATATACGTTACCCACATCCACGAAGGTGCTCAAGCGGAAAGAGCGTAAAGCTTTCTTCATGAATGGGATGGGAAAAATAACTTCTGCTCCACCAGTAACCATCAGATTACCACCCAGTGGACGATCGTCTTCTCTAATACCCAAGGTATTGGCTCTATAACCACGTACACTTCGAATACCACCGGCATAGAAGTTCTGGAAGAAAGGAAATTGTTCCGTATCACCATAGGCTTTACCGTAACCAAGATCTGTTCTCAAGGCAAAAGTAAAGGTCTCGTTTAACGGTGTATAAAAGTTGTTTCGATAACGCAGTTTATAATACTCCAGGTTACCTATAGGGGTGGCAACTTCGGCAGAAACACTTTGCGACATACCTCTTGTAGGTAAGATAGCATTATTGCGTGTATCGCTTGACCAGCCAACTGTCACAGGGAACGTATGGAATGAGTCACCTTCTGCATCAATGAAATCTCTATAACGAGTGATCTCTTCCCTGCCCTCTCTTCTAGTTGGGAGATCCAATTGAGTATTTTCATAACCAAACGCAAGGTTAATGCGGTTATTCTCAGAAATCGGAATACCAAAATTAATATCACCGCCAAAAACGTCAGTGGTATAGCTGGCTATATTAGCCTCAAAGGCATCTGTTTCACGATAGAAAAGGTTAAAACCCTGACTGATGCCATCAACCGTAGCAAAAGGATTGGTATAACCAAAACTGTAAACCGTATTCACTCGGCTGTTGTTAAAACCAAAACTAACATGTTTACCGCTACCAAAGAAGTTTCTTTGTGTCACGTTGGCATTAAAGATAATACCGTCAGATTGCGAATAACCGATACCAGCAGACAAGCTACCAGAAGCCATTTCTGTCACATTAAAATCAAGATCAACTTGATCAGATGTTCCTGCTACAGGCAATGTCTCAACGTTAACATCTTCAAAATAGCCTAAACGGGCAATTCGTTCACGCGAACGCTCGACTTGTCCGGTTGAGATCCATGCCGATTCCTGTTGGCGCATTTCCTGACGCAAAACTTCGTCACGGGTTTTACTGTTACCAGAGATATTGATGCGGCGAACATAGGCGCGACGACCTGGATCAACAAAGAAAGTTAGATTAACCTCACGAGTAGCACGATCAATGTCTGGAACTGCATTTACGTTGGCAAAAGCATATCCATCATTACCCAAACGATCGGTCAATCTTTCCGAACTTGAGGTAATCGCTTTTCTGGAGAAAACGGAATTCTTACGAATGGTGACCAGATCAAATAACTCTTCTTCCGGCACAATAAGGTTACCGGCCAGCCTTACTTCATTAATTTTATAGCGTTCGCCTTCAGAAATATTGATGGTAATAAACATCTGCTTTTTATCATCGGAAATCGTTACCTGCGTTGATTCTACTGTGAAGTCAACATAACCACGGTCAAGATAAAAGGAACGAAGTGATTCAAGATCAGCAGATAATTTCTGACGAGAATACTGATTGTCTTTGGTTAGGGAAGATAACCAGCCACCAGTAGTTGATTCAAACTCACCAAGCAGCTCTTCATCATCATAAGAATTATTACCAACAATATTAATCTCACCGATGGTGGCAACAACACCCTCAGCCATATTGATACGGACGGCTACGCGGTTGCGTGATAAAGGCGTTACTTCTGAATCAATGGTGACGCCGTATTTGCCACGACTGAAATATTGACGTTGCAACTCCAGCTCAACCCTTTCCAGCATTGCTTGCTCAAAAACCTGACCTTCAGCAAAGCCAATCTGACGTAATGATTTGGTCAGTTCATCGCTGTCCAAATCTTTGTTACCGACAAATTCAATACTAGAAATCGCAGGACGCTCACTGACTTTGATAACCAATACACCGTCGTCACGCTCAACCTGAACATCATTAAAGTATTTTGATTTAAACAGTGAGCGAATAATGCCTCTGACATCATTATCTGTCAGCTCATCCCCCACTCTAACCGGCAAAAAGTTAAAAACTGTGCCTGCAGAAATCCTTTGTAACCCCTCCACCCGGATATCTTTGATGATAAATTCCTCGGCCCAAGCTGCGGAGGATAACCAGATGAGCGTCAATGCTGTGATGATTTGTTTCATTGTTATTTTACAGTCAGTCAGCCGAAGAAATCGTAAGTGTACCTGCAATGTTCGCATTAGCCAATGAGTCGAACGATGTCATTTGTAAAAGCGAATACCATTAGCAGCAAAATCAAAAATAATCCTATTTTTTGTCCTTGGATTTGTACCGACTCCGGTAATGGTTTACCGCGGATCCATTCAAAAAAATACATCAGCAAATGACCACCATCAAGTACTGGGACTGGTAATAAGTTCAAAATACCTAAACTGATACTGATCATGGCTAAAAAACTGATAAAGGCAACCAAGCCCTGCTGCGCTGAATCCCCGGCAAACTGGGCTATAGCGATGGGTCCGCCAAGATTGTCACTGGAAACAGTACCGACTAACATGCCCCATAGGCCATTCAACGTCGTAACACTAAATTGCCAGGTTTGAGTAAAAGCCTGCGGAATAGCTGCCAATGGGCCATAGCGTAATTCAGACCTTAATTCGGCGGGAATTTCATATGCATCCGTATTGACTGCCGCCCCTATTCGACCAACACCATTTTCATCTGCTGCAGGGGTAATAACGAGTTGCTGAATCTCGCCATTGCGAAGAATTTCAATATTCATCGCCATATCAGCATTACTTTGAATTAAGCTGACCCACTCCTGCCAGCTCGACATTGCTTTGCCATCGGCTGAAATTAATTCATCTCCCGCTTGTAGACCGGCTTTTTCTGCGGGGCTATCGGCCACAATATTACCTAAAACTGGCGGCATTTCAGGTTGTACAGTGGTTATGCCAATCTGATTGAATAATGATCGTGCATCATCTAAACCAAGCTTGGGTAAAGTCAGTTGTTTATTGGTTTCGACATCAGCAATGCGGGTTGTCAATGTAATGGTTTCACCAGACTGAGCCAGTCTTAACCATTGCTGAAACAAGCTGTTAACGGTGGGGGTAGCTTTGCCATTGACAGCAATGATCTCTTCGCCCGCATACAATTGCGCGGCTGCGGCCGGTGAGTTTGCAGTGACTTCTGAAATAATCGGTTTAATACCTGGAACACCGATGACCATAATCATCCAATAGGCAAACACGGCAAATAACAGGTTGGCAATAGGCCCGGCAGAAACAATCGCCACTCGATTTCTCAAAGGCTGGCGATTAAAGGTTTGCTCAAGTTCATTCTCTGCTACCGCCGCTTCCCTTTCATCTAGCATCTTTACATAGCCACCTAAAGGAAGGGCTGCTATCACGAATTCAGTGCCATTTTTTAATTGTTTTGACCAGAGTTTTTGTCCAAAGCCAACCGAAAAACGTAATACTTTTACCCCGCAGCGGCGTGCTACCCAGTAGTGTCCAAACTCATGGATAACGACCAGCAAGCTCAGTGCGATAATGAAAAATATCAGTGATTGCATAAAACCTGCATTTGTTGATGAGCCACTTTTCTGGCCATTTCATCGGCTGACAATATTTGCTCCAATGAATCTGCAGCGGTTGAGGGGACTATCTCTAAAACCTCAGTGATAATTCGAGCTATATCGGTAAATTTAATCTGACAATTCAAAAATGCTTCAACAGCCACCTCATTGGCAGCATTGAGGATAGCGGTACTGGTTCCACCAGCCTTTAAAGCTTGATAAGCGAGAGCCAAGCAGGGAAAACGTTCAAAATCCGCTGCGGCAAAATCAAGTCGCCCTGCTTTGACTAAATCCAGCGCCTCGACTCCTGAGTCAATTCGTTCCGGCCAAGCCAAGGTATTGGCAATAGGCGTGCGCATATCAGGATTGCCCATTTGCGCTAATACCGATCCATCAACGTAATCCACCATTGAATGAATAATACTTTGCCGATGTAATACGACTTCAATCTTGTCACTCGACATCCCAAACAACCAATGGGCTTCAATGACCTCCAGCCCTTTATTCATCATGGTGGCGGAATCTACTGAAATTTTCTGCCCCATTGACCAATTGGGATGCGCTACAGCTTGTTCAGGCGTTACATCTTCTAAATCAGCAATATTCCAATCACGAAACGGTCCACCAGATGCTGTAAGGATAATGCGGCGGATGCCTTTATTCTCAAAATGATACTGCTGAGTATCGCCTACTGGCATACATTGCCATATAGCATTATGTTCACTATCAACAGGCAACAAAACTGCATTATTCGCCTGGACTTCACGCATCAATAAAGCGCCGCTCATTACCAGCGCTTCTTTATTGGCCAGCAAGATTCGTTTACCTGCTTTGGCTGCGGCCAACGTCGGCAGTAACCCGGCAGCCCCGACTATTGCGGCGACCACAACATCAGTTTCTTCGGTGCTTGAAATCATTTCCAGCGCTTGCATACCACTTTGTACTTTAATGGCTAATTCAGCATTGCGAAGCTTCTCTTCGAGCTGTGCAGCCGACTCAGTGCATAACATCACGGCGACTGCAGGTTTAAATTGTTGGCATTGTTCAAACAACCCATCAACTGATTTATTTGCTGCAAGTGCATAGACACGATATTTATCAGGATGCCGTTGTAATACGTCTAAGGTGCTGATGCCAATAGAACCCGTTGAGCCAAGGATGGTAACGCGCTGCATTAAAACTGCCCTGTCAGCCACATGAGTGCGGCAAAGAATGGAACTGCAGCTAGCAAACTATCCACCCGATCCAGCATTCCGCCATGGCCCGGTAATAAATGACCGCTGTCTTTTATTTGGTAACTACGTTTAAACAGACTCTCAAATAGATCCCCACTGACCGAAATCAAACCAGTCGTCAGGCTGATAACAATCCAAGTAACTATCGATATATTCTCTGCAACAACCAGTAGATAAGCTGAAACGCTCCACACAACTACCAACACTAATGCTCCAGCCAATCCTTCCAGTGTTTTATTGGGACTAATGGCTTTGGCCAAGGCATGTTTTCCCCAACGTTTACCAGCGAAGTAGCCGCCAGTATCTGCCAGCCAAACACTGACTAGAACATACAGCACTAAAACCGGTCCATTGTTCGCCAGTCCATGCAACCAAACCGCACTGTAAACAAACAACAATGCAACCAGCATACTTAGAAGATAGGTAAACAACTTGTTATGAAAGCACCCTGCAAGAAAACCGGGTAATGGACGATGTGCAAATAAAACAATGATAAGACTGATAAGTAGCCAGAAAACTAAACCACTTAATAAAACATGTTGTATGGTTGCCATGGTAAAAAGCACGACTAACAGCGCTAGAAATGACAAGCCGGCCAATACTTTAGTGAGTGGCTTCATCGCAGCCATCGAAAGCCATTCCCACATTGCCATCAAGGCAATAACAGCTAATAAACCGATAAAGCCAATGCTGGGTAATAATAATATTGCCAAAATAACGATTGGGATTAGCACTGCGGCAGTTAATAAACGCTGTTTAAGCATCTTCTTGCCCCGTAAGCTGTTCTGATGTGCGACCGAAACGCCGTTCGCGGCTGGAAAAAGACTCAATTGCTGCGTCCAAATCCTGCGCGTTAAATTCAGGCCAAAGCTTCTCAGTAAAATATAACTCGGTATAAGCGAGTTGCCACATCAGGAAGTTACTGATGCGTTGCTCCCCACCAGTACGAATAAACAAATCCGGTTCAGGTAGTTCAGCAGTCACCAGATGACTGGCTATAAGCGTTTCATCAATTTGTTCGGGTTGTAGTGCGCCAGACTTAATTTTGTCAGCAATCTGCCGAACCGATTGAGTAATATCCCATCGTCCGCCATAGTTGGCAGCAATGTTCAAAATCAAACCGTCATTAGCAGCGGTTAACGTTGTTGCATCGGCAATTTGTTGTTGCAGCGAATCCGAAAACCGGCCGATATCACCAATAATGTTCAGACGGATATTATTTTTATGCAGACGTTTGACCTGGTTATCCAAGGCGTGACTGAATAACTCCATCAACAAATTAACTTCTTTGCCGGGCCGACGCCAGTTTTCACTACTGAAGGCAAACAGACTAAGGACTTCAACACCGGTAGCAACGCAGTGTTTAACAATCCCTTCCACGGCTCTGACACCTGCACGATGTCCCATAAAACGCGGCTGTAGCCGTTGTTTTGCCCAGCGTCCATTGCCATCCATGATGATAGCAATGTGTCTGGGAATAGAACGGCTGGGAGATTTCATCAATAATGGCTAAACCGTAATGGCTTAGACCGCCATCAAATCAGTTTCTTTTTCTGCCAGCACTTCGTCAATCTGTTTGATGGTGCTATCGGTTAACTTCTGAATGGCTTCTTCTGCACCGCGCTGTTCGTCTTCAGAAATCGCTTTATCTTTCAATAAATCTTTCAAGCTACCATTGGCATCACGGCGGATGTTACGCACCGCAATACGGGCATTCTCAGCTTCAGATTTAGCGACCTTAACCAAATCTTTACGACGTTCTTCGGTTAACGGTGGAATTGGAATACGAATCGTCATGCCAGCACTATTTGGATTGACGCCCAAATCAGAAGTCATAATGGCTTTTTCGATGACTGACACCATATTTTTTTCCCATGGCGTAACAGTGATGGTTCTTGAATCTTCAATGCCGACACTGGCAACCTGACTTAATGGAACGTCAGAACCGTAATATGGCACTGTGACATGATCTAATAAACTGGTATGTGCCCGTCCGGCACGGATTTTCGCCAGTGCAGTACTCAGAGCGGCAACGCTTTTTTGCATCCGGTCTGCTGCATCTTTTTGAATATCATTAATCATGATTTGTCCTATTTAACCAATGTTCCCACATTTTTTCCGTACACAATGTCAGTCAGATTACCGTAACGATGAACATCAAATACCCGTAAAGGCATTTTCTGTTCCTGACACATGACTACAGCCGTGGTATCCATCACGCCAAGACGGTTATTGATGACTTCATCATAAGATAAAGTATCGTAACGAACAGCATCTGGATTTTTTCGCGGATCAGCATCATAGACGCCGTCAACCTGAGTAGCTTTTAGCATCAGTTCAGCACCGATTTCAACTGCACGTAAACTGGCAGCCGAATCCGTGGTAAAAAATGGATTACCGGTACCGGCAGCAAAAATCACTACACGACCTTTTTCCAAATGACGAATCGCCCGACGACGCAGATAATCTTCACACACTTCATGTATACGGATTGCCGACATGACACGACAGAATGTTCCATTACGTTCCAGAGCATCCTGCAGTGCCAGCGCATTTAATACCGTTGCCAACATGCCCATGTGATCGGCACTGACTCTATCCATGCCGCTGGCCGCAAGACCGGCACCACGGAAAATATTGCCACCACCGATCACAATACCGAGCTGAACACCTTGGGCATTCAGTTCAGATATTTCTTGGGCAAATCGGGAAATCACCTCGGGTTGAATGCCGTATTCGGCACTTCCCATTAAAGCCTCCCCACTCAGCTTGAGCAGAATACGCTTGTAAACTGGCTGACTTCCCGATGTTGTCATAATTTAATTTCCTCGTGCCTGAGCCATAACCTCTTCAGCAAAGTTGTCTGCTTTTTTCTCGATGCCTTCACCAACTTCAAAACAGGCAAAGCCTTCAACAGTTGCGCCAGCTTGTTTGACCAGTTTTTCAACGGTTACATCTGGGTCTTTAACAAACGCTTGGCCCAACAGGCTGATTTCGTTAACAAA
>JAMDEF010000151.1 GCA_023488305.1 Gammaproteobacteria bacterium
ATAGATATTCAGAAGTAATACCCTTTTTTCCGTTAGTAAAGCACTTAATTGTTTATGAATAATTAAGAAATTAAGTAAGGGTGTTGTAAAAAAGCCAAGTATTTGAAATGTTGACTTTGAATTGTTCTAGGTCAAGAAAAAGGCGGGAATTGCTTATAAATAGAATCAGGGTGATGGTATGATCGGTGAAAATTTCATTGTTGGAGAGTCAAATGCGTCATTCCCGTTCAATTATTACTGCGAGTATCATTATTGCCATTGCTGTATTTGTGGTGGCCGCTGTTTCATCTTTTATCTCCGGAAGCAGCGATCATTATGACCGTCCAAGCTCACCAGCTGAGGTGATTGAAAAAATGACAGAAGCTGTTGAGGCGACTATGGACTCATCAGTGCCTGAAACCACTACAGAATCTAGTGAACAACTATCTGAAGCAGCTCAGCAAGAGGCGGAAGCCTTAGAGAGCCGCACCCAGGAAGAGGTTGTTGATAATGCGAGTGAAGCGGTAGAGTCGGCCATTGAATCTGCACAGGAAACCAGCCAAAGTGTCACTGATCGTGCAAACGAAGCTATCGCTGCTGCCGAAAATGCTGCTGCCGAAGGTCGCGCTGAGGCCGAAGCAAGATTGCAGGAAGTAGAAAAAGAGGCAGGCATTACTGAAGAGTCTGCTGAAGTAGCTGCTCCTGCAACCGTAGAGTCTAAAAACCATACTGTTACCGCTCAAGGTCTGATTTATGAACCATTAGTAGTAACTATCGCTCCAGGTGATTCCGTATCGTGGACCAATATGAGCACACACAATACAGAGTCGCTGGAAGGTTTGATTCCTGAAGGTGCTGAAATGTGGATTTCGGCAATGAGCGAAAACTACAGCCGTACTTTTACTGAAGAAGGCATCTATATCTATAAATGCACACCACATTTTGGGGCCGGAATGGGGGGTGCAATCATTGTTGGTAACCCGGTAAATCTGGATCAAATCAAAAGCTTTGATGCCAAGGGTGCGACTCGTCGTCTAGTTAATCGAGCAATTCAAGCCGCTGAGGCCATGTAAAAAACTTCCCCCGGTTTTCGCCGGGGGATTTTTTTGTCATAAATTCATCGCCAAGCTCGCTTTTTAACATTCATCAAAGCGGCTTAATAGCTTGCATTTCAATTGCTTATAAAGTTTATTGCGCTTTTTTCTGTTGAACACTAACACCTTTTGATTTTTTGCTGTATTCTTGCACGCTTCCTGACCGGTTATGCTTTAACCGTCAGGTCGCGGAGCGGTAGTTCAGTTGGTTAGAATGCTGGCCTGTCACGCCGGAGGTCGCGGGTTCGAGTCCCGTCCGCTCCGCCATTTTTATGGAAGACCTTCCCATCTAAGTTAATGCTGTCTGGTTATCCAATCTGTTTCGATCTTTAATCGAGTGAAACAGGTGATACACCAGAGGAACCAGTAACAAACTCACCATCATCGAAAAGCTTAATCCCCAGACTACGGCTATGGCCAACGGTTGTAACATTTCAGAACCTTCGCCAAATCCAATCGCCAACGGCAACATCCCCATTACGGTACTTAACGTGGTCATCAAAATGGGACGTAATCGCAATCTCACGGCCTCAATAACAGCTTCGGTTAAGTTGTTATTATGACGTCGTTCAAGCTCAATATAATTCACCAATAAAATTGCGTTGTTCACCACAATACCTATCAACATGATAGTGCCCAGCCAGATCGGCATCGATAAGGGCAGATCAATCCAATAAATTCCCATAGCTACACCAATGGCGGCAAACGGGACACTCAATAAAATTATTATTGGATTTAACAATGACTCGTATTGGATAGCCATCACTACCAGAACCAGAAATAACGCCAGACCCAGCAAAATAAGATTTTGATATTGCTGCTGTTCCAATGCTTCTCGTTGGCCGCCATCATAAATGGTATATCCGGCCGGCAGCTCTATTTCTTGACGCATTTGATCCAGCTGAATTAGCGCTTCCCCTAAGGTTGCGCCATCAGCCAAAGCAGCGGATAGCTCGACAATTCGCATCTGATTTTCCCGACGAATCCGAGAGGGTGTATCAAGCAGTTCTATTTCGGCAACATCACCCAAATATAACGGTGAGCTTCCATCCGACGAGGGAAACAGAATGATGGAACGTAATGCCTGCGGATTATTCATCTCTTCCTGTGGAAGTCTCAGACGGATGTCATAAGAGCGATTACCCTCGAGGAAATCACTGATCACACGACCCTGCAGAGCTGTTTGAGCTGCTTCAGCAAGATCCTGCATATCTAAACCCAGTTCCTGAGCTCTATCCCGATTCAGCTTGATTGAAATTTCAAAGCGTTCCTCCTCTGCAGAATGCTCTACATTCGTCAGTAAGGGAATTTGCCGCATTTTATCGGCGATCTCATCAGCGACGGTTTTCATTACTGCGAAATCCTCGCCTTGTAAGCGCAAGCTGATATCTTCATCACCACTATGAGTGCGTAATCCACGAATACCGCGCTGGAACAAAAATACCCGTAAACCGGCAATCTGTAATTCATCAATTTGTTTACGGATATCTTTTATCCATTCCTGACTGGAAATATCCCGTTGGTCTGCCGGAACCAGTTCGATAGTCATTTCCGCGCGACTGGGTTCTTCACGTTGCGAACGTCCGAACACACTGCCACCAACCAGAGTAAAGATAGTTTTAGTTTCCGGTTTTGCATCCATAATTTGTTCAATACGCTGAACATAACTATCCATTTCATCAACAGAAATGCCTGAATCTGAAACCATCCGCACTTCAATGCGGCCATCATCGATATTCGGCAGCAAAATCTGATTACCACTGGTAAAGATGGGCAGGCTTACAGCAAATCCACCAATAAATAACGCAATAATGAGCAATTTAATTTTGAGGAAAAAGCGAATGACCTTGCCATAGCCAAGCTGTAAAAATCCGATCAAGCCATCCATCATTTTTCGGATGGGATTATTACTGATCTGAGTGACTTTAGCGGCATAGGCTGGCACTAAAGTAAGTGCAATCACCATCGAGGCAAAAATGGCTGCTGAAATAGTAAAGATCAATTCACTGAACAGCAGTCCGGTTAATCCACCAATAAATAAAAATGGCAAAATGGCTGCAAGATTGGTAGATGTTGATGCGACAATTGGTCCATTTACCTCCGCAGCCGCATGTGTACCGGCTTCTAACGGTTTTTCATGCTTGCACTGGTGGCGATAGATGTTTTCCAACATGACAATGGTGTTATCCACCAGCATGCCCACGCCTAACGCTAAACCACCAAGTGTCATGATATTCAGTGTTAGTCCGCCCAGGCCCATCAATACAAAGGTAAACATAATGGCAATCGGGATAGCACTGCCGATGATCAAGGTACGCCGTAAATTACCCAAGAATAGATAAACCACCAGCATGGCTAAGATTCCGCCACTAATGGCCGCTGTTGCAGCATTTTTCAAAGATTGCTTGATATACACTGATTGATCGGTGACCGCCGTCACATTGATACCCGGCGGAATAACATTCTGCTCTTCAAGCCAAGCCAGCTGCCGGTTTACCACTTCAACAACATTATTAGTATTAGCATTCGGCTGTTTTTGAATCGCCAATTTAATGCCGCTGATGCCGTTAGCTCGGATCCGCAATCTTTCATCCTCACTGCTGTCCACGACCTTGGCGACTTCATACAATTTGATGATGTTATTGTCTGTGCGGCCAATTGGCAGTTGGCGAATTGCTTCGACTGAATTTAGTCGACCACCGATTCGACCAGTGATTTCACTGCCAGGCATTTGTAATCGACCAATAGCAATATCATCGTTCGCGCTCTGAATCGTCTCAACGATATTCCGATAACTTAAACCCATTGCTGCCAGGCGTTGTTGATCCGGGATGATCTGAATTTCTCGTTCAACACCACCGCCAATCTCCGCTGCGGCAACACCAGGTAAATTAATAAACCACTTACTGAGAATATCGTCGGTCCAGGTCCGCAAATCGACTAAAGACATCAAATCTGAGCTGACGACAAACTCAATGACAGGTATCTGCGAAGGATCGCGTTTGAATATTTCCGGCGGTTGAATTGAAGCCGGCAGCTGGGTTTTGGCTCGATCCAGTCGGGTACTGGCATCGCGAAGTGCTACATCAATGTCTTTGCCATAATCGAAAGTAATATCGATTTCAACAATGCCCAGATCAGTTGAGGATTGAACATTTAACGCATCTTCCGTAATCGCTAATTGTTCTTCGACAAACCGAGTGACCTGGTCTTCCATAACGGTCGCTGGCACTCCCTCATCGAGAATGCGGATACGTATGTCGGGATAGATAATTTGTGGCAGTAAATCAATTGCTAAACGGCTTAGAACGGCCAAACCAAGCACGATCACGGTCATCGCAATCATTGATACGCCGATAGGGTGCTTAATCGACCAAGCTGCCAGGCCTCCGCCTTGGATTCTCATGGGGTATTCTCAATGTCCGTCAGCGGTAGCTGTTCCGTCGCAACAGGGGCATTAACGATTTTGACTTCTTTGTTATCACGCAAATTGGTAAATCCACGGATCACCACTAACTCGCCACCTTCCAAGCCTTCCAGAATTTCTATCTGATCACCAATTTCAAGCCCGGTTGTAACGGGAGTCATTCTTACTTGATTGTTTGCACCAATGGTAAATACATACTCCTCTTCAACCGAGCGGCGCAAAGCAATAAAGGGGATTAACAGTCTTTCCGCTTGCTGACTGGTCAATGTGACTCGAACAAACTGACCGGATCGAGCACCTGCAGGAACAGGCGTAAGGGCAATTTCAAGCGTGCCAGTTCGCGTTAACGGATTAATGTCGGGATAGATTCGACTGATTTTACCCGTCAGCGGTTGGTGATCTTTTTTACCGGCTCGTAATGCATCAATTTGGATACTGACTTCATCACCTACCTGTAAATTATTCAATAGCAGTTCTGAAAGCTGGACTTCAGTAATCAATGTTTGCTGGTCAGCAATGGTCATTAAATGCGAGTAACGCTCGGCAATATTGCCCGGTTCGGTGTTTCGATGCGTCACCACACCAGATATTGGAGAACGGATAATAAAATAGGATAGACGGGTCTGCAGGGCTTCTTGCTCTGCTTCTGCAACGGCCAGTTCTGTTTCGATACGGGTTAATTCGTTTTGTGTAGTGAGTTTACGAGCAACCAGATCTTTGATCTGGGCCAGATCGGTTGCAGACTTTCGGGTTAAGGCTTGAGCACGAGTAAGTTGGGAGCGCAGCAATCGATCATCCAGTCTGGCGATAATCTGGCCTTTCTCAACACGATCCCCTTCAAAAAACGGTAATTCAGCGATTTGTCCTTCTTCCTGATTAAAGATCTGAATTTCCTGAATGGCTCTCAAACTGCCATTGCGTTCTCTTGTAACAGAAATATCTTTTACTTCTGCCCGAATGACTTCGACTAGATGAGGTTTAATTTGAGTTGTTGCTGTTGGTCTATCACGCTCACACCCTGTAAGGCTCAAAACAGTAAGCAGCAGAGTTGGCCATAATAGTTTTTGCTTCATTTAAAAGAATGATCTCGAATGTTGGAGTAATGCCGGGATAGGGAGTATTTAAGTCATTTTATGGGCAATTTTCCTATCCCTTAGTTCCGGGTCGATGTTATCCCATCAATGTGTCAAATTATGTAAAGAGGGCGTTTCCAGTGTGGTGATGCGAGGACTATGCAAGGCCTGTTTTTTGTCAGCTGACGTGTTATAGCCCCAGTTGGCAAAAAATAACTTAATAGCTGACAGTGATGGCGTTTGGATAACATCCAGCAACGTCGGTAGCCGATCTTCAACAAACAAAATGGCTGCGGTGGGGTGTAACTGTTGTAAATCTTCGAGGATTTGAGGTTTTTTCAGCTTACGATCCAGACCATAAATTTGCTGCGGCAAGATATCTATCTGATTGGCAGAGAGAATTTCTGCCACAAAACGCTCTTGTTTGGTGGTAATGATAAAGCGTTGTTGCAAAGGGATTTGTTGTAAAAACTCTTTCACACCTGGATAAAGCGGATTCATTTCTATCCAGCTGGAAATATCGGTATTAATCCAGTTATCGCGATATTCACCAAAGCGTTTTTTTAAATCTGCGACAGTTAGGTTTTCTCGCAGCAGTATATGCTCAATCTGTTTGGCAAAATCTTCAATTAACAGCTGAGTAGCAATACCTTCAAATAGCAATCGGCAAATTAAAATGGCCTCAAAACCTGTTTCCATAACCGGTCTGACCACGCGAAAATCGCTGAGGATTTGCTCAGGCATTTGTGTTGGCATATCCGGCCAAATTTGGCTTGCCACTTGCCAACCACTGAGTCCTGTTTCTAGAGCGCTATCACAGATAACACCATCAAAATCAAGCGCGAATAAACGAGTCTGCATGACTGTTAAAGCAAACAATGCTCTGCATAATCACCGGCTTCGTTAGCTGTCCAGTCACCTTTTGGTTTCTCTTTCATGTGCACACACCAGGCATCTGAGCCAACTTCAGGTGTGCAGGCTGAAAATAGCAGGGTTAATAACGCAATAGCAAAAAGACGCTGAATGTTCATTTTAGGACTCCGAGAAGTTATTAAGCCGAGCGTTGATAAACTACTTTTCCCTGAAACAGGGTATGGCTGACTTGATGTTGAAACAACCATCCACCAAACGGACTATTTTTGCCGGCACTGATAAACGAAGAGGGCTGACAATCATATTGCACATCCGCGTCGATAATACAGATATCAGCGCTGGCGCCGACTTTGAGTTGGCCAGCATCGATGCCCAAAATCGCTGCTGGCTGGCAGGTCAAACTGGCAATAGCCTGATGCAAGGTGATTTCATCATCTTCTACCAATTTCAGTGTTAACGGTAACAAGGTTTCCAGTGCTGAAAGACCGGGTGTTGTTTCAGCAAACGGACCTAATTTGGCATCAGCATCCAATGGCTGATGATGAGACGAGACAGCTTGGATAACACCATCACGTAAACCTTGTTTGAGTTGTTCGCGATCTCGCACGCCTCTTAACGGCGGCATAACATGACTGAAACTGTCGTAATTACCTAAATCATGTTCGCAAAGATGTAGATGATGAGCACTGACATCAGCAGTCACCGGTAAGCCACGTTCTTGTGCTTCACGAATAAGTTTGACTGCTTTTCCAGTGGATAAACTATGAAAGTGAGCGCGTACTCCGGTTTGTTCGATCAGAATCAAATCCCGACTTACAGCGATAGTTTCGGCGCTTTCCGGAATACCCGATAGACCTAACCGGGCACTGACCGTACCTTCGTGAACAGAACCTTGTTTTTGTAGCCACGGATCGGCGGCGTTAATAAACACGGTTAAATCCAGCGTGGCTGCATATTCAAGTGCCCGACGCCAAACCACGGTATTTTTGATTTCGGACACACCATTACTGACACCGACACAACCCGCCGCTTTGAGTGCAGCCATTTCGGCTAACAGTTCACCATTTAATTTTTGTGTCAGTGCTCCGATGGTAAGCACCATCGTTCGGCCAGCTTTTTTGGCCCGATCTTCAATTAATTCCACTACCGCTGGTGTATCGATAACCGGATCAGTGTCGGGGGGAACAGCCAATGTGGTAATACCACCAGCGGCTGCCGCACGAGTTTCACTTTCAATAGTCGCTGTATGTTCCTGGCCGGGTTCACGCAATCTGGCACTCAGATCAACGAGTCCAGGACAGACAATTTTGTTGTAGGCATCAATTTCAATATCTGCATCAAAGCCAGCCAAATCTTCAGCTATAGCCACAATCCGCCCATCTTCAATATAGACATTGTTATCAATATCCAGCTGGCTGGCAGGATCAATGACACGACCATTTTGAATACAAATTTTCATTATTCAATCTCTGCCTGTTCTGATTGGCTGGCCAGCGCCATCGACATAACGGCCATACGAATAGCGATACCGTGAGTGACCTGCTCGAGGATAACTGATTGCGGTCCATCGGCTACAGAAGAGGCGATTTCGACGCCGCGATTAATAGGTCCTGGGTGCATCACAATGGCATCCGGTTTGGCGTATTTGAGCTTTTCTTCGGTCAGTCCGTAACAACGAAAGTATTCACGAGCACTGGGTAGTAATGCACCTTGCATACGTTCCAATTGCAAACGAAGCGTGATGATTACATCAACGTCTTTAAGGCCAGAAGCCATATCATGATAGACATGCACGCCTAATGTATGGCTGTCACGAGGTAATAAGGTTTGTGGCCCAATGACCCGAATTTCACCTACACCAAGCGTCGCTAATGCCTGAATTTGTGAACGGGCTACCCGTGAATGCAAAAGATCGCCGATGATAGCCACCCGCAGGTTGGCAAAGTCCTGTTTATGACGACGAATGGTAAACATGTCCAGCATCGCTTGGGTCGGATGTGCATGACAACCATCGCCAGCATTGATGACACTGACATGGGGTGCAACATGTTGAGCAATAAATTCGGCAGCACCACTCTGATCATGGCGAACGACAAACATATCGGTATGCATGGCTTCGAGGTTATGCAGAGTATCGAGCAGGCTTTCGCCTTTGGAGGTCGCCGAAGTACTGATATTAAAGTTCATCACATCGGCAGATAAGCGTTTAGCCGCCAGCTCAAAGGTAGAGCGGGTGCGCGTACTGTTTTCAAAAAACAGGTTGATGATGGTTTTACCCCGTAATAGCGGGACTTTTTTTACCTGACGGTGACTGATGCTGGAAAACTGCTCGGCCCTGTCCATGATTTCAGTTAACAGTGGGCGTTTCAGACCTTCAATTGTCAGAAAATGCCGAAGCTGGCCACTCTCTGTCAGTTGATTACTCTGCATATGGCGCTCCTGCAGCACGGATTTCCAGCTGCAAACCATCTTTATTACGTAACTTCAGGTGTTGATTACGAGGCAATATTACTGAGGCACCGACAATATCCGGCCGGATAGGTAATTCGCGGCCATCACGTTCAATCAATACCGCTAATGTCACACTGGCTGGACGACCATAATCAAAAATCTCATTTAAAGCTGCTCGCGTGGTACGACCGCTGTAGAAAATATCATCCACCAACACTAGATGACGATTATCCACCTCAAAGGGTAGGTCGGATGGAGACACTTGTGGATGCATGCCAATACGGGTGAAGTCATCGCGATAATAAGCAATATTCAATGTACCAAGTGGCGCATCAAAAAAATCTTCTCCAAGAATCTTCTGTAAGGCTTTTGCTACCCATACCCCACCGGTATGAATTCCCACCAGCAAAGGATCTTTATCGGCAAGTTCCTCGCGTATGGTTTCAGCCATTTCTTCGAGCAGGCTATCAATTTCCGCTGTAGTTTTGGGCATTGTCATTGTTGGTCCAACCATGATTGAAGAATAATTTGAGCCGAGAGTTTATCGACATCACTGCGTTTATCGGTGTGCATTTTACTGCGTATTCCCATTTGATCGAGCGCTTCAAAGGTCGTTAAACGCTCATCCTGCCAGACCACCGGAATATTAAAACGATTGTTCATGCGATTGCCAAATTTACGGGCGGCAGCGGTCATTAATTGTTCAGTACCATCCATATTCAGCGGCAAGCCGACAACGATCAGGCCAGGTTGCCATTCGGTCATTATTTTAGCGATGCTGTCCCAGTCTGGGATCCCATCTCGGGCGGGTAAGGCGGCAATACCTCTGGCGGAATTTGTTAACTGATGACCAACCGCCACACCAATGGATTTCATGCCAAAATCAAAACCGAGAATGTTTTTGTCAGAACTCATGCGTGGCCTGTGGTATTAGACATCAGATTGATGTCGATGCCCAGTAATTTTGCAGCCGCTTGCCAACGATCTTCGGCACGAATTTGATAAAGCAGTTCGGGGGTTGCTGCTACTGTCAGCCAACTATTTTCGGCAATTTCCTGCTCTAATTGGCCGGCTTCCCATGCGGCATAGCCCAGAGTAACAATGGAATTTGGTGGCCCTTTATCGGTACCTAATGACTCTAATATATCGCTGGAAGTCGTCAAAAAGGTTTCATCGGTAATCTTCAGGGTATTTTTCCAGCGTTCACCGCCATCATGTACCACCATGCCTTGGTCTTTTTGTACTGGACCACCAAATAAGACAGCTGTGTTATTAGCCCATTCGGAATTATTGGTGATTTGCAGATGGTTGAGCAGCTCTCGCATCATGATTCGGGTGGGGCGGTTAATAATTAACCCCATTGCACCTTCTTCATCGTGTTCACACAGGTAAACCACCGAGTGATAGAAAAAACTGTCTATCAATGTGGGCATGGCGATGAGGAAATGGTGTTTGAGAGAGGTCATAAGCGTTAAAAGAACGTAAATCCGACCTGGAATAGTCGTTCTACTTCCTTGATATAGCGCTTGTTGGTCAAAAACAAAATGACATGATCTTCAGCTTCGATCATGGTATTTCGATGCGCGATAATAACTTCGTCACCCCGGACAATGGCACCTATTGAAGTGCCCGGCGGTAAATCGATTTCATCAATCCGTCGACCTACTACCATTGATGAGCCTTTATCGCCATGAGCAATGGCTTCCAATGCTTCGGCTGCACCGCGACGCAATGAATGTACCGCTACAATATCGCCACGGCGTATATGGGCGAGCAGGCTGCCGATAGTCGCTTGCTGTGGTGAAAGTGCAATATCGATGGTACCGCTTTCAACCAGGTCCACATATGCGGCACGATTGATTAACGATAATACTTTGCGGGCACCGAGTCGTTTGGCCAGCATGGCCGACAAAATATTTGCTTCGTCGTCATTGGTCAGGGCACAGAACATATCCACATTGTCGATTTCTTCTTCGAGTAATAATTCCTCGTTAGCAACATCGCCCAGCAAGACAATACTTTTGGCTAATTCTTCTGATAGATAATCGGCTCGGGCGCTATTGGCTTCGATGATCTTGATCTGATAGTCGTTTTCCAGTGCTCTAGCCAACCGGATACCAATGTTGCCACCACCGGCCAGCATAATGCGTTTATAGGGTTTTTCCAGGCGGCGTAATTCGGCCATTACCGAGCGAATGTCTTTACTGGCAGCGATGAAAAACACTTCATCATCGGCTTCGATAACAGTTTCAGCCTCAGGCAGAATAGCTTTGCCATTACGGAAGATTGCAGCCACACGAGTTTCGGTCTTGGGAATATGTTTACGCAAATCGCGCAGCGGATTACCGACTAAAGGTCCACCATGAAACGCTCTTACTGCGACTAATTGAACCAAGCCATCGGCAAAATCCAGCACCTGTAACGCATTAGGATGGCTTATCAGTCTTTCAATATATTCAGTGACCAATTGCTCGGGACTTATCAGTACATCAATGGCAAAGGCATCGTTGTTGAAAAGTTCTTTTTTTGCTAGATATTCCTGGGCGCGAATTCGAGCAATTTTGGTGGGTGTGTTGTATAGCGTATGGCATATCTGGCAAGCAACCATATTGGTTTCGTCGCTATTGGTGACTGCCAGCACCAGATCCGCGTCAGCCGCACCGGCCCGGGCCAGAACATCCGGATGTGACGCAAGGCCTTGAATAGTACGTATATCGTAGTGATCCTGGAGTTTATGCAGACTATTGGCGTCGGTATCCACTAAAGTAATGTCATCATCTTCACGGGCCAGCGTGGCAGCAACAGAAGCTCCAACTTGACCGGCACCGAGAATGAGAATCTTCATTGCTAATCCTTAAACTTGTTTACTATCAATGCCTAACGCCCGCAGTTTTCGGTATAGATGGGTGCGTTCCATCCCCGCCAATTTAGCGGCTTTACCGACGTTACCGTCAGTTTCCTGGAGTTTTTGCAGTAAATAAATTCGTTCAAATTGCTCTCGCGCTTCACGTAACGGTTGATCAAAATTGATACCGGTTACATCATCGGCCTGGGGGGGCTGCTCGGCTTGCAGGGCGGATTCTACATCCTCGACATCAATATCATCAGAATCACCGAGCACCAAAAGTCGTTGAATAACATTTTTCAACTCCAGTACATTACCTGGCCAAGCATAATTTCGCAGACGATTCTGGGCTGCCACAGTAAAACGACGATAAGGCAGATCGGCCTGTGTGGTTTGCTGATCGACAAAGAAATGCACCAGTTCAGGAATGTCTTCAACATGATCACGTAGGGGGGGTAGTTGCAGCGTGATGGTATTCAGTTGATAAAACAAACCTTCACTGAAGTCACCGCGGGCAATAACTTTGTCTAAGCCAAGTTGGGTAGCGCAAATCAACTGACATTCTTTGAGCCGACCACTTTCCAAGAGGTGTTGCAGCAAAGCTTGAGCTTCGTCACTGAGCAAGGCAACGTCATTAATGTAAAGCGTGTTGTTTTGAGCCAGAGAAATTAATTTGTGGCTATCAAGCGGGAAGCTTTCAGGGCTGACTTCAATAAACTTACCGCTGTTGTATAAACCCAGTCGATGCAGATAATAAGCAAAGCAGTGTTTACCAGTACCGCCTTCACCAATCAGTAAAATCGGCATTTCATGACCGGCAACCCGTTCAGCCTGTTCACGAAGTTGTGCCATTTTTGGGCTTTTACCAACAGGTTCCAAAGCAAACTCATGGCGTTGGGCCGCTTGTTTAGCGCGGTTTTCTATGGCTAATTCCACGGCGCGAAGTAATTTCGCCATCGATAACGGTTTTTCAATAAAGTCACTGGCACCGGAACGGGTGGCTTCCACAGCGGTTTCGATAGTGCCATGTCCAGACATCATCACGATGGTAACCCCAGGATTCTGTTGCTTGAATTCCTTCAGTAAGCTGATACCGTCAACATCAGGCATCCAGATATCGAGCAATACCAGTTGAGGTTGTTGCTGGGTAAAAACCAGACGGGCTTCTTCTCCATTACTCGCGGTGACGACCCTATAGGCTTCATCTTCGAGAATGTCCTTAATGAGCTCACGGATATCCGGTTCATCATCTACAACTAAAATAAGTGGTTTTTCAGTACTCACGCCTAATCTTCCTCCAGTGGTAGCCGGATTATTATACCTGCTCCGTCGGGGTTAAGGTTTTCTGCCCAAACATCCCCGCCATGTTCTTCAATAATTTTTTTAACGATTGCCAGACCCAGTCCAGTGCCTTTAATTTTGGTGGTGGCATAGGGTTCAAACAGTTTGTCCACCATATCTTTTGGAAAGCCCGGACCATGATCATTAATGATGATTTCCAGCCACGGTAAATGCTGCTGCATTATTAAGTGATAACTGATCACAATATCAACCGATTTATTCGCTTCTTCACTGGCTTCGATAGCGTTTTTCAACAAATTGTGAAATACCTGACGCATCCGGTTTTTGTCTACGTTAACGCGAATTTCAGCCGGGCTGTTCAATAAAGTGAATTGATGATTGGCATGACTTTGATACAAGGTCAAAACTTCACGCAGTAATTGACCAATCGACACCTTTTCCAGTTGTAATCCAGGACTACGGGCATAGTCGGAAAACTCGTTGACCATATCTTTCATGGCTTCAACTTGCTGCACAATCGTATCAGTGAGTTTTTGCAAAGTTTCTGTTTGATCCGGTGGTACCAACGAGGCGTATTTGTGTTGTAAGCGCTCGGCAGATAATTGAATTGGCGTTAACGGGTTTTTAATTTCATGTGCCAACCGCCTTGCTACTTCACCCCATGCCGCATTTCGCTGTGCCTGAAGCAAAGTGGTGATGTCATCAAACACAATTACCCAACCAGTTTCGGCCGGTAAAGGCGTGCCATGACACATCAAAGTTTGTCTTCCTTTGGTTTGTTGCAGTTCAATCTGCTGTTGCCAGGCGACGGATTTGAAGGTGTAGTTTTGGATTAATAAGGAAAAGCTATGCAAATTATCGTTTAGCTTTCCTAATGAATCCAAAGAGCTTTCGAGACGTTGTTGCAGGTTCACTCCGAGTATTTTACTGCTGGCAACATTCGCTGTTCGAAGATACAGATCGTTATCAATGGTAATGACACCACTGGATAAACTGCCAAGGACAGTCGTCAGGTAACTGGTCTGTTGTTCCAGTAAGCGATGACTTCTATCAGAGGCATTTCTGGCTTGAGTAAGACGTTGCGTCATCTGATTGAATGAGCGCACCAGAAAGCCGATTTCATCGTGTCCAGAAGCAGTAAGTTGCATATTGTAGTTACCAGAAGCAACCGCCTGGGTACCGGCAGCCAACTCTTGTAACGGCTGGACCATACGTCTGGATATCCAAACTGCAAACCAGATAGATGCCAACATGGTCAGGAAAACGATCAAGCTCAAGGTTAGAGTAAAAATGGTAACCAACGGTTTGCGCAAATAGCTCAGTTCTTTATAGTCGGTATAGGCATCCTGCACATTTTTACCCAGCGCACTTAAGTGGTCATTGATCGGAAAAGAAACATGTAAATAGCGTTCCTCTGCCAGCACCGATTTTCGCGGTAACATCACTGCGGCACTTAATTCCAGCTCATCATTCGCAGCCGGATCCAGACCGATATAGTCTTCGCCTCTTTGCAAGCGGCGAACAATGGATTCATCGGGTGCTTCGGGAATAAAAATAGCCGGATTTTCAATACTGGAAACCACGAGCTGTCCGTTAATATTCCAAATAGTGATTTCCAGCGCACCACTTAATTGCATTAGTTCTCGTAAACTATGGCTAAGACGAGCATCAGGTAATTCCGACAAAACGCCGGCCATCATTCGGGTCTGCCTTAATAATGTCCGCATACGGATACCAAAGGCATTGCGGCTTAACTCTAGCGAATCTTCTAATGCCTGTTCGACTTTTACATCAAACCAACTATTGATGCCTCGTTGCAGGAAGTGAACAGAGAATCCGTAAACAATGCTGGTGGAGCCAACAATCAACAAAACAAATAAACTGACCAGTTTCAGTGTGAGGCGGGAACCAGGCGCTTTACGTTTAAAATCGCGATAAAGCCGGTATAAGCCTCGGCCCAGAATGATAGCCAGCAGTAACAGGCATATCAGGCCTAAACCGAAAATATAGAGAAATAAGTCACTAAGGCGAGAGGTATCCTGGGTCGCCGCACTAAGTAGATAGGCCAGAACAAGTAATAATAAGGCCAGTGAAAAATACGGTGCGGTGCCGGTGCTCAGTCCCCTGATTAATTGGAAGGCCATGCCACCTCATACCAGTCACTGGCTAAGTCCCATTTGCTGGACAAAAATGCCCCCGGGCGCATGGGGGATGGCAGGGCGTTTAAATCGATCTGACTGCGTAATCTCAGAATAAGATTATCGGTTTCAAGAGTATGTTGGGGCGGTAGGCTTAAATCTTTTATCTCGCCCATAGCATTTAATGCGCCCTCCATCGTAGGAAAATTACGATGGGTTTTAGTTGCCATGGAATGTAATAGATACTGTTGCGACAGATCGTGGTAACGCAGAACATAACGTATTTCGGTTGACCAGATATTACTGCGCCATTTCCACCATTCACCCAATACCGGATAAACCCGTATGAGGTGAACTTCCTGAACAAAGGTAATAGGGACGCCGTTATGCAACGCTTCCTTTACCCGAGGATTCAGAGGGTAACTAATATTGGCGTTAAGTAAAAAGCCATTTCCGGCAGGAGAGGTGTGGGCGTCAACAACATAGAACGACTCTGCCTGAACGGTTTGTACCGATGCAAACACAAATAGAATCGACGTCAGTAGACGTTTAACGATGACGTAAGCAGGCATAATAGAAACCATCCAGATCGTTATCTCCCGGTAGCAATTGATAGCCGAAGCCTGCTCTTCGTGCTGGAGCCATTGCTGGAACGTGCTCCATCGCATCAGGCTGACGTAACAAAAATGCTTCTATCTGTAATTCATTTTCCTGCTTGAATGCAGAGCAGGTGGTATAAACCAGTAAGCCATCGGGTTTCAGTAACGGCCACAAGTTATCCAGTAAATCTTGTTGTTGTTGTGCTAATTGCTGGATATCCTCAGGTTTTCTGAGCAGCTTGATATCCGGATGCCGACGAATGACTCCACTGCCACTACACGGCGCATCAATCAATATACGGTCAAATTGCTCACCATTCCACCAGTTTTGTGTATCACAGGCATCTGCTGCCAAACATGTCGCACTTAAATGTAATCTAGAAAGGTTTTCATCTACCTGTTTAAGTCGCTCATCACTGATATCCAGAGCCGTCATTTGGTTGGTCGGAAATCTCTCCAGAATATGACAGGTTTTACCGCCGGGAGCGGCGCACGCATCCAGAATGCGCAGTCCTGATTGTAAATCAAGCAAATCAACAACTTGTTGCGCAGCACCATCTTGGACCGAGACAGCACCATCAACAAATCCCGGCAAGCTGAACACATCACATGCTTGTTCCAATAAAATGCCTTGAGGGCAATTTTCAATTGCGTAAGCGGGAATGTTGGCTGTGGCTAATAATGCTAAATAGTCTGTTTGCGAATATTCCCGGCGATTGACTCGCAGCATCATTGGTGGCTGTTGGTTATTAGCCTCCAAAATCTGTCGCCAGTGATCCGGCCAATCGCTTTGGTATTTTTCAATCAACCATGCTGGGTGAGCAAAGTTGCTGACGAGTTGTTCTGTTACCGATTTTTCCAGAGCATCTTGCTGACGCTGATAGTTGCGCAGACAGGCATTGATTAAACCGCTGGCCCACTGTTTGTTGAGCAGTTTGCAGGCGTTGACGGTCTCCGAGAGTGCGGCATGATCTGGAATTCGCAATGAGCGCAGTTGATAGATGCCCATCAGTAATAAGGCAAAAACATCTCCGTCTTTAGTCTTTAGTGGTTTGGACAGTAATTGCTTGCCTATGAATTCAAGTGTGGGATACCAGCGAATCACGCCATAACTGAGTTGTTGAAATAAGCTGCGTTGAGATTCATCCAAACGCTTGTTGATATCCACAAAAGCAGTATTTAACGATTGACCCTGAGTGACTCGATGAATGACCAAGGCAGCTGCACTACGTGCACATAAGGTTTTGCTTTTAGCCAAAATGATCACCGGCTTTTAAGGCATGAGCATTGAGAAAGTCTCTTACTGGCATGGCTTTTTTCCCCGGAGCCTGGAGTGTCAATACACGGATGAATCCATCTCCAGTAGCAATATCAATTCCATCACGATCGACCTGGATAATCGTGCCAGGTATGGCTTTTGAATCATGATAGTCAATCACGGCAGCGTTCCAAATTCTCAGCATTTTGTCATGCCAGAGTGTTTGAGCAACCGGCCAGGAATTAAATGCACGGATTTGGCGATCGATTTGCAGAGCGGATTGTGTCCAGTCGATGTTGGCTTCGGCTTTTTGTAATTTTGCCGCATAACAACTTTCGGCATCATTTTGCAGACTAGGTTTAGTTTGTAGTTGCTCGAAATTATTCAGAGTTTCAAGTAGCGTATCTGCCCCGAGTTTGGCCAGTTTATCGTGCAGTTGCTCGCCAGTATCGGTAGCTTCGATGGGTATTTCCGCGCGCTGCAGAACGGGGCCGGTATCGAGTCCGGCTTCCATTTGCATAATACAAATACCGGTTTTACTGTCTCCAGCCAAAATTGCACGTTGAATCGGCGCTGCACCGCGCCAGCGTGGTAATAAAGAGGCGTGAACATTGATACAGCCTAATCGAGGAGTATCCAAAACAATTTGTGGCAGTAACAGGCCATAAGCCACCACGATCATTAAATCAGCCTGATAACTGGCAAGTTTTTCCCTATCGGTTTCTTCTTTGAAATTGAGCGGTTGTTCAACAGGAATATGATGTTGTAACGCGAGTTGTTTTACCGGGCTGGCGGTCAGTTTACGACCACGACCAGCAGGTCGATCCGGTTGTGAATAGACTGCGCAGATTTCATGTTCAGTCGTCAGTAAAGCAGCCAGCGTGGTTGCAGCAAAGTCAGGGGTGCCGGCAAAAATGATGCGCATGGATATCCTTATAGTTTTTGTTTCTGGTGTTTCTCCAGCCGTTTTTTGATGCGTTGACGTTTAAGGTTGCTTAAATAATCAACAAATAATTTGCCTTCCAGATGATCGATTTCATGCTGAATGCAGGTAGCCAGAATGCCGTCTGCCTCCATTTCAAACGTTTCACCTTGTAGATTCAATGCTCTAACACGAATTTTATCGGCACGGGTGACCATCTCATAAGCTTCTGGAACAGACAGGCAACCTTCTTCGAAATCACGTTCACCTTCTGTGACCAGCAATTCCGGGTTGATTAGAAACAACGGACTGTCTTTTTCTTCTGAAACATCAATGACGATTAAACGTTTTTGTTCGTTAACTTGAGTTGCCGCCAGACCAATACCCGGTGCATCGTACATGGTTTCCAGCATGTCGTGAGCCAGCTGACGAATGTCGTCATCAACCTTCTTTATCGGTAGGGCTTTCTGGCGCAGCCGGGGATCGGGGAAATGCAATATATTTAATAAAGCCATGTTAATACCTGCAATGAATCAATGAAGCAGCAGTTTTTGTTAGTTCAAACTTGCGTAGTAAGCGGCAAGGTTTGCAATATCTTCATCTGATAAGTTTGTAGCCTGCATCTGCATAATAGCTGCCATACCACCTTGACGCTGTTTATCACGGTAGGCTTTGAGTGCCGACTCTAAATACTCAGCATTCTGTCCGGCGAGATTAGGATAAACCGGCATAATTGCAATACCATCGGCACCATGACAGGTTGCGCATACGGCTGATTTAGCTTTACCGGCAGATACATCACCTGCTGCACTGACTAGTGAACTCATACTACTGACAGCAATGCCAACGATAATGCAGGCCGTTAATTTCATCATGTACTCCGTCAAAATGGCTGGCCTTGTCAGGCAGAAAAAGTTTAACCAGTCGAGATATCGACACATTATAAACCAAGTTTGTTGCCGGATTACTTGATTAGTGCAAACGCTTATTAGACACTATGAGCCGTTGCTGTCTGTCCAGGGATATGGCTGCCCTGTAGCGTCCATGAGGATTTTATGATGATGCGTCACATCTGTTTGGGTTTAATGGCCCTGTTGATGAGTTCTACGTTGTTGGCAAACCAGGTAGCCCTTAATCCAAACCATCCTGAACGTTATGTGGTGGTCAAAGGCGATACGCTTTGGGATATATCAGCAAAATTTCTCCAATATCCCTGGCATTGGCCTGAAATATGGCAGGTCAACCCACAAGTCGAAAATCCCCACCTTATCTTTCCCGGCGATGAATTAACGCTGGTTTACCGTGATGGCCGGCCGGTACTTGAGTTAAATCGTGGCCAGCAGACTTTCAAGCTTTCGCCTGAAATGCGTGAAATCAGAATGGATGAAGCAATCCACACCATTCCCTTATCAATTATTCGTCCGTTTTTAACCAAACCGCGAGTGGTAGGAACAGAGGTATT